>PIVS01000803.1 GCA_003353855.1 Desulfobacteraceae bacterium | reverse complement strand
CACCAAGGGAATTGGCGGCTTTGGTGGGATGGACCAGTATTCAGAAAATTACCAAAGCGTTTTTGAGGGCGTCAGTTTCGAGTGGGACTGGGGGGCTGGCGGAGACTGTGACGGCAACCAAGGCTTCGCTTCGGGCGGTGGTGGCTTCGGCGGCGGCGGCGGGGGGGGCTACACAGGATTGTACAAGGGCGGAGGTGGCGGAGCCGGCAGCTGGTCGCGACAAGCCACAATCAACCCGGACCTCAATCTGGTGCACGGTGCCGATAAGGACTCGGATCCGAAGGTTCTGATCACTTTTGAGGTTGCGTACTAGCCTTAACTCATAACTTGCATTTGCCGGCGAGTCCTGATGACCCGATCAGCGAGAAGAGCCTGTCTCCCTGTCGTTTGGAATGGAATGAAGTGATGGCCGCCCATAGCCGCTCTTTTCGAGGCCATCCTGACCTGTCGCGGACGGCCTGCCGGGTCAGAAAGCGTGGCACGCGAAGAAGAAGACCCACGGAACTGGAGAGGCCCTGAACCCTCCCGCCGCACTAACTACGAAGGCCAAGCGGGTAAGGGGGCGCAACGACAAGGAGTGCCTCCTGAAGGGGGCCAGGGAGTCGGATTGGCTGATAATACACAGCGGCAACCCCGTCACGGCGGGGTTGCCGCTGGGAAATGGGGACGTTCGTGCAAAAAGTGTTTTACAAAGATAAATAATTTTGAGATTTAACACTTCTGCCAAGATAAGCCAGATTAGATGCCCCCGGAATTTTGCATCATTTCATGGGTCGGGGTGAGGAAAATTTTATTTTTTGATACAGTGGCCTTTATTTTTCTGAAGCCGTATTTCATATACGCCTGAACTTGATTAGGTGAAAAGGTGAGAGTACCGGCTTGTTTTGATAAGAATTCTTCAAACTTCTGAGCAGGAATCCATGCACTCATTTTACCACTTTCGCTAAAATAATGTTTTGTGCGGTTATGCTCGTTACAGTATTCCTTTATTAGAGGCTTCAGATCATGAAGGCGGATATCAAGGCAGGTCACCGTGACCTTTTCTTTTTTTGTGTGATTGAAGATAAACCCTTGAACAGTCTTCACGATTCTGTCTTCAAAGGCTTTAATAATCCGTATCTCAAAGTTATGAAGGCTGCGGTGGGGGAAACGATGTACTCAACAAAAAACGGGTAAACAGATCCATTGGGTTCAGGCTTAAAGGTATATTTTTCCGACTCGTCCCCTTCAAAGTCTGGTTTTTCAAGGAACAACTTTAGATTCTCCCGTTTGGCGCAGCGCCTGAGTGCTGCAAGGCTGATAGATCTACCCCGTTCTTGTTCAAGCCAGTGGTGGTAATTTTTAATGGTTCCGGCCTTCCGGGTGATAAAAATAAATCCTTGGGATGAGGGATCACAGGAAGCCTTGACTATTTCAATAAACCTTCTTTTGGTTTGTTCGTCTATGGAACGGGGCCGGCCGCTGCATTTTCGGCCCTCCATGATCCCTTTTTCAGCCAGCAAAAGTGGAGCGGGCTTGGGATGAGATGTATGCATCCCGCTATGGCTTCTTACCAATGTCTTGAAGAATACTCCCCACCGCCAATGGGTTTTCAGTACATATTTAAAATCTGCTGTGTCATATGATGATGCTGTTCCCGGAGCCAGCATTGCTGTGCAGACCTAGGGTGATTTTCAAAATTACAATCCACATCTCCATG
>PIVS01000802.1 GCA_003353855.1 Desulfobacteraceae bacterium | reverse complement strand
TCCTTTGTACCGTCGGGTGATTGCCTTTAAACCCCTCATGGAACAGGACATGCTTTCCTCCATTAAAATTGCAACCAATGAGGTGGAAAAAGAGTGTTCGGACCAGGGCAACCGCCAGGTGAATATTGATCCGGGATATCTTTTGTCTTCCCGGTTTGTCCTTGCAACGGGAAAAGAATATTCCCACAGGATTTATATCGGCCAAAATATCTATGCAGACCTGACCCTGATGTATACCAAAAAAGGATTTAAAACCCTGGAATGGACCTATCCGGATTATGCCTCCGAGGCTGTAACCGGTTTTCTTAGGAAGGTCAGGGACAAGTATCTTCTGGATTTAAAGGAAAGGATAAAGGAAAGGATAAAGAAATGATAAAAAGCATGACGGCTTTTGCAAAAGCATCCCATACAAAGGATTGTATTACAGCGGATGTGACCATTCGTTCTTATAACTCCAGGCATCTGGATTTTGCCATACACCTGCCCGAGGCCTGCCAGCCCTTTGAAGAAGAGCTTAAAAAACTGATTGGCAAAAGTCATGACCGGGGACGGATTGAGGTCCGGTTGAATTTTACCGATGAATCACAGGAACCGGATCTGTTTGAGGTGGATGAGGTAAAGGCCAGGGGTTATTATTCGGCATTAAAATCAATTAAGGACAGGTTGAACCTGTCTTCTGATATCTCCCTGGACAATATTCTGGCTGCCAGAAATATTATCATACCTGCCCCAAGGCAGATTGATGCGGATCTGCTGGGGGAGGTGGTATTCTCCGCCGTTGAAACGGCAGCCAAAGAGCTGGACCTCATGCGGCGTCAAGAGGGGAATAATCTTTTCCAGGACTTGAGTTCCCGCATAAATTATATTGAAGGACAAATGGAGGCCCTGGGCCGTGAGGCCAAAACAATTCCCGGGGTTTATAAAACCAGGCTAATGGAACGGATTGCCAAACTGACCACGGACGCAGACGGCATTGATCCGGTGCGGCTGGCCCAGGAAGTGGCAGTCCTGAGTGATAAGAGCGATGTGTCCGAGGAAATCGTCCGCCTTGGCAGTCATATCAGCCTGTTTCGGGAAGTTATGGATGACAAAGAGTCCCGGGGAAGAAAACTTAATTTTCTGATCCAGGAATTCAACAGAGAATTTAATACCATTGGGTCAAAGGCCGGTAATGCTGTTTTGTCCCACATGGTGGTGGACCTGAAATCTGAACTGGAAAAGATCAGGGAACAGGTTCAGAATATTGAATAAATTTAATAAGAATTAACAGTAGCAGCACAAGGGAATTATATGGAACAGGTCCTTTTAAATATTGGTTTTGGGAATACAGTGGTGGCGGAGCGGGTGGTGGCTATTTTATCCCCCAATTCATCCCCCATGAAGCGGGTCAAGGATGAAGCAAAGGATGCCCGCAGCCTTATTGATGTTACCCATGGCAGAAAAACCAGGGCAATTATTATCACGGACAGCAATCACGTGATCCTGTCTGCCATCCAGGCAGAAACCGTGGCCTCTCGTTTTGAAGCCCTCATGAAAGAGACGGAAGAAACCAAATAGCCGGCCAAATAAGGAATGGGCTGCTAGGGTAATAAAACAAATAGATCAGGCCAGATAGATCAAGTCAGATATTAAAAAAGCGGGACAGGCAAAATGGAAAAAAAAGGAAAACTATTTGTGATTTCTGCTCCTTCCGGAGCCGG
>PIVS01000259.1 GCA_003353855.1 Desulfobacteraceae bacterium | reverse complement strand
TATTTAGGTCGCCGAAATTTCGGCAAATTCTATTCGGGAGGTGGTTTTAAACAAAAAGTTATCTTGTAACACCCATCCTTTTTACAAATGGGTATTGGATTTTCTTTGATACATGGGAAAAGATTCCTGAATATTGCCCTTAACTTTTGGGCATGCTTTTCAACAACCTTTCTATTGTCAAAATTAAAAGGAATTGAACCATTTCTTTCTGATGCTTCCAAAAGAACATGCCAGGCAGATATCGGCTTATTGGCATTATTTTTCATCCTTCCATCAGCAAAACCGGCATGATCATACCGCCTTGTGACACCCTCTTGTTTAAATTGAAAATGGAGTTCATTATCCCCTAAAAAAGTTGCTGTGATATCCTCCCATTTCAATCCCTGGTCCTTTGAGATGCTGATATCATTGGTAGGCCCGTTGTCAGATGTATCAATCCCCCCATTATCTGCCTTTTGATCAGATACCTTATCTTCCCCAATCGTGGATAAAGCAATCTCTGTTTCATGCCTTACATAATTATCCAGAATTGCTTTTGCGCCGCTATTATTGTCTGCCGGTATGGTAACCCAAAGCCATTCATCCATGCTGCATTTAGACCTTTCTTTATAGAAAAGATCAACATCATTTTTTTTGAAAGGAGAAAACACAGATGTAAATTTGCAGAACCCATCACACCAGTGATAATAGTCAAAAAGCTCTTCATTCTTTTTGATTCGTTTTCGACTCATTAGAATAGTGGTGCCTTTATCAAAAATCCTGGTTCTATACTTTTTTTCAAAACGCTTTATACTTTTTTTTATGCTCTCTTTATCTTGATCTGTTCCATCCTTTGATTTTTCATACAATTTTTCGAGTTCAACGAAAGTTCTTTTTGCATCTTTAAATGATTGTGGGAGTGAGGGAACCATTACTGCGATGACATACTGTTCTTTCTGCTCTTTGTTCGCTCTGTATAATGAAATTGCTTGAATACAGTTAAAACTTTTTTCCCATTCGGATGTTTTGCTTTCAAGCTCAGACATATTCAATTCGGAAAAATGATCCGTCATATCATCTCCATTAATGATCCCTGATTTGTAAAACCCCAGGAAAGGCAGTCAGGATAACGCCTATTGAAGCCAGTGATCATCTGACCTTTATCCCAAGGAAATCGTTATTTGAATTTTATAAATTTATCTTCTTTTGCCAAGTGTTTAAAAATATCATCAATCTGCCCAGCGCCACTCTTCAAAGCATCATCCCTTAGATGCGCATATCTTTGGGTCATTTTAGGCGATTTATGGGTCATAAGTTTTTGCAATACATACATATCCACTTTGCCGGAAGACGCAAGCATTGAGGCATATACATGCCTTAAACCATGCATTGGCCGGAAGTCTTTTGGTAGCCCGGCGCTTTCTCGGATTCTTCTCCCTGCCACACCCGTGGTTGTTCTTTGGCCACCATTCCGTCCCGGAAAAACAAAGAAGCTTTTTGTCTGAACAATGCTATTTAAAAGATCCCTGGCCATATCGTTTATTGGCACCTTTTGATCGAGTCCACCCTTGGGGTCTTTCAACAATATAAAACCAGTATCAAGGTTTACGTTCCTCCATTGAAGCTTGAACATCTCCCCACGCCGCATACCTGTGTAAAGGGCCATTTTCATCATATTACCAACATCAATATTTTCATCTTCTTCAATGGCTTTTAATAAGTTTTCCAATTGGTCAGGGGTTAAGTCCTCTGTTTTTTCATTATTCACAGATGGTTTTTGTATATGAAAGGAAATGCCCTGGCATAGATTGTTTTTTGTCCCGTAATTTATGATCCAGGTAAAAAGGTTGAGGACATGCTTCACACTTTGTGGGGAAAGTTTTTTTAATAGTTTTATCCTTTCCCGGTCAACATCCAGCTTGATGATATTTTTTGGTTCCCGATTGCCAAAGATAGGCTGGATGTATTTTTTATATCGCCCTTCGTCGGTGTCCCGGCTCTTACCAGGTGTCCGGTTAAGCTTGTATTCCTGCCATAACCTCTCAATGGTATATTTACCGGTTTCAGCCATCTTCTGAGCTTGATCTTTTATTCGCTGCTCATCGTTAGTCAACTCGTTTCCCTCTGTTCTCTGAGACCTTAACCCAGATGCACGAGCAGGGGTCATATCATCTTGATATTGACGACCGGCTTTTTCTTCTATGGCTTTCCCCTGCTTTCGATATCTTATGTAATAAATTTTTTCAGGTTTTCCAGTCGCTGAAATTCCTTCGAGGTAAAAAACCCCGGCATATTTTGTTTTATGTCTTTTTTTTGAAGCCATGCTCATCCCCTCAGTAGAAATCGTTCCCCACACTCTTCCCCACACTTTTGGAAGAATATTAGGTATCTTGGAGTAAGTCAAGGAAAAAGAGAAACGCATGCATAGCCTTGCATAGAGGGCTTCAAGTATCGCAAAGTAAAATAGGGGAATGATATATCCACGGCCTCTCACGCCGGAAACCGGGGTTCGATTCCCCGTGGGATCACCAATAAAATAAGTGGGTTAGACTTCGAATCTAACCCTTTTTTATTTTCAGGGAGTACATAAGCAGTAGACGCCATCCTCAAGCAGATTCAAAGCAACTATTCCGAGTCCCCAAGAAACTGCTAAGCTTACCCATGGCCAACTCCCCCATCTCCTGGTCAATGTGGCTGTATCGGAGGAACATAGCATTGGTCTTATGTCCTGTTAGCTTCATCGTAACAGTCTGATCCACTCCAGCTTTTAACATATTCGTATTGAACGTGTGTCTGTTATGCTTGTTTTTAGTTCTTGTCAAAACATACCAGTATGTACATATAACATCAGAGATTAAAAGCCAGACACTTGAAATTATAGAGGAAAAGAGTTTTGAGTAAAACTCTTTTAATGAAACCATAACCATAAGATTTTTCTATGACATTGAATCTGTCTTCTTATTATGATATTTCCCATAATTAAAAGTCCTTCAAAAAAAATATAAACAAAGGAAATCCTGATATGATGAGTGGAAAAAAAGGGGAAAAAAAAACCGTTCAATTAATTTCGATGCCACTTGACAAACTACTTTTTGATCCCAAAAACCCCAGACTTCCTTCCAATCTTCACCATTCAAAAGAACCCGAAATATTACGGTGGATGCTTCAGGATGCAACCTTAATTGAACTGATTGCTTCGATCGGTTCTGCTGGTTTTTTTGAAGCTGAGCCTCTATTAATAGTTCCAATAGATGATGATAGTGATGAATACATAGTGATTGAAGGGAATAGGAGGTTAGCTTCTGTTAAGCTATTGCAAAACCCTATGTTAGCCCCTATTAAAACAAAATCTGTATCTCAAGTAGCTGCCGATTCAGAACATCATCCTGATCATCTTCCCGTTGTAGTTTACAATGATAGAAATGACATTTTAGACTATCTCGGCTACCGGCATATCACAGGTATTAAAGAATGGTCCTCATTGGCAAAAGCAAAATATATGTCACAATTATATGAAGCTT
This sequence comes from Desulfobacteraceae bacterium, assembly GCA_003353855.1. Lineage (GTDB taxonomy): Bacteria > Desulfobacterota > Desulfobacteria > Desulfobacterales > Desulfobacteraceae > NBML01. Next base: position 3,414 of record PIVS01000259.1, on the reverse strand, counting down.
ATTTCAGCCAAGAAGGTGAAGATATTTTTAAAAAAATTGCTAAATTGATAGGAAGTCGATCTGATTATGTTAAAAAATTATTAAATGGATTATGGATTTTCGAAGAAATACGTGAACACGGTTATTTTGGGATAAAAAGCCTTGATGAAGATACTATTGATTTCTCCTTACTCACCACAGCCATAGGATACAAGGGATTAAAGGAATTCATTGGTATTGATCATGAAACCCTCGATGATTTTACAAACAAAGAAACTCTCTGTGACAATTTGATCCAAGATACTCTATGTGAATTCACAACCTGGATGTTCAAAGAAACAGATGAAGGATCTACTCGTTTAGGTGAGTCAAGAAATCTCAAATACTTAAACAAGGTTGTTCAGAATACTGAAGCGCTGTCTGCATTCCGTGGCGGTCAAAAAATAGAAAAAGCGGCTATGCTAACTTCATTACCCTTGGAGAATTTAACGCTCTATCTCAACGAAGCAATAAATAGCCTTGAATTAGCTGATGAGACACTAAAAATCATTGATAATCCGTCGAAGAAACAATCAAAATTAGCTAAAGGGATTTTTCGTATTGCCAAACAACTGAACGGTGCCATTAATGCCATGTTAGAAAAGGATGAATATTAAATGCGGAGTTCCTTATAATGAACTATCCTGAAACGTTGGATAATACTCCTGACAAACAACTTGAATACTATTGGGCAGATTATATTGAACTGTTATGTTTAGCTAATCCAGATAAAATGATTTCAAAAGCAGATTTTATAAGAAGGATTCAACGCCACACCAATGACTTTAGTGGTCCCATGGACGATCCATCAATAGAACAAGAATTGTATGAAGACAAACAAGGTAAAATAGATGCGTCTGAATCTGGGCTGGATGACAAATGGACCATTAGAACAAATGACTATTTTAAATTTTTAAGTTCCAGACAAAAAATGTTTGGAAATTTTTACCCGTTTGAGCTGTCAGCAAACAAAAAAATATTAACGACAAAAGACTCTTTTTCTGATCAACAAAAATTATACCTCTTTTTATTATTTTCCTCAAATCTTAAATATTTTGATAGAAGTCAAAGACAAACATTAACAGGATCTTTTGAAAAATTATGTGTAGCAGCGACCAAGAGTTTTTTTTATGGTTGGAATATCCATTCATTTGGAGTCGGTGCAGAAATGGATTCCAAATATAAAGGAACTTTGTGGGAAAAAATAAATTCATTATCACAAGATTTATGCGGGAAACTAATCTGTGATGAGAAAGATTTCCCTCCTCAAAATTCAGGCGATGGAGGTATTGATATTGTAGGATGGAAAAACTTTGAAGATTTTCAAGATGGATTTCCAATTATTTTTGGACAATGTGCGTGTACAAAAACTTGGGATATAAAACAACACTCCTCAAATCAGGAACGATGGGGGGAAAGGATAAAAACAAAAGCGCCTCCAATAAATTTAATTTATGCACCAATTTGCTTTCGAAAGGCGAATGGAGATTGGTATCGAAGTGATGAAATTAGAAAAAGCATTCTGGTAGACAGGTTAAGATTAAAAGAAATCTTTCCAGATATTGAAACATTTCAAACCTGCCTCTCATATGAGGTTGTAAATGAATTGATTCTATTGGAAGAAAGCGTTATATAGTGGATATATGGAGAAAATGTTTCAAAATAATGCCTATAGTACACAAACAAAGCTGAAGGCAATTTCTTTGTTCTCGGGATGTGGCGGTTTTGACTTAGGAGCACAGCAAGCCGGTGTCAAAATCATTTGGGCAAATGACATCAATAAAAGTGCTGCAACTGCCTATAAATCAATACACCCAGATGTTGAGTTTGTGCATAAAGACATCCGTAAAATCCAAAAATTCCCAACTGCAGATATTTTAATTGGATGTTATCCCTGCACAGGTTTTAGCTTAGCGGCCAGACGGAAATGGAAAACAAGGGGTGATAGGGACCTTAAAGAGAGTTCAGGTAATTTTTTATTTATGGAATTTCTTCGGGTTTTAAATCAGATAAAACCTAAATATTTTTTTGTTGAAAATGTAAGGGGTATGCTAACAGCGGAGAAAGGATGGTTTTTTAAACAGCAAATTGAGGGCTTTAAAGAGTGTGGGTATCATGTTGAATACGAAACATTGAACTCTCAAGATTATGGGGTTGCGCAATCACGGCAACGAGTTTTTATTGTTGGCATACGCAATGATACACGTGAACACTTTAAGTATCAGTTCAAACAGCCTTCTCATGGTAAGAACTGTAAAAAACCTCACAAGACTCTTAAAGATGCAATCGGAAAAATGCCTGAATGGCCAGAAGGAGATTTTTTTAACGGATCGTATCACGGTCACTATTTAACAAGAAATAGGAAAAGATCTTGGGATCAAGCAAGCTATACTATTGTGGCGAATGCGCCACATGTACCTCTCCACCCTTTAGGAGAGCCCATGGTTTTTGTTAAAAAAGACACGTGGAAACTTCAAGGAGACTTAAATCGGCGTCTTTCATGGAGGGAATGTGCAGTAATACAGGGTTTTTCGAAAGATACCGCTTTAAATATAGAATCCCTTACGGAGCGCTATAAAGTTATTGGTAATGCAGTGCCTCCAAAATTTGGAAAGATCTTATTGGAGCCTGTGGTAAAATATGAGTTGTCACTATGATTTTAACTTTGTCACCAATATTAGTGACAAAAAGTTAATCGCCTAAATCAAAATTAATTGATGCCACATTTCTGCATAGAATGTCATTGTATCAATTATAGTCGGTATAATATCAAATGTATTCTTTCAAGGTGTCTTTGCCTGGGTAATTTCCAATATAGTTTATGGTCGATATTTAAAGAACAAAGTGGAATAATCAATTATATCTTAAAATACCTAAAGAATGTTGCCCGTGATATCTGCAACGTTTTACAAATATCCTTAATGATAGAGCCTTATGGATAAAAATGGAACCGTTATGCTGCTGTCCTTTCCGAGAAAATTGTTTTTGAAGAAAAATTGGAGAAATGAGAATAATCATTTTAAATTTTGAGAGGTTTCATGTTAAAAGACGCACTTTATTATCCGTATATTGAATTAAGAAATGCTGACCTCATCAAATCGATGGCATTGATTTATGACCACATTTATAGAATTGTTCCAAATAATATAATCCCAGACGATTCACAAGAACTTCAAGCTCTATTAGAAGAAGGCCTGGTCGGAAGAATGATTGATCCAGCTATTTATGCTGAGAAAGCTTCAAATAAATTTATGGATGGTCTCGAAAAGTGGGATGCCGCTGCACTTGGTTTCGACGATGAAGAGGTCAGTAGAATTCATACTAAAAAAATAGACCAAGTCGTCAGAGAACTTTTTTTAAAAGCTGGGTTTCAGCAGAACAATGATTGGCTACACA
>PIVS01000801.1 GCA_003353855.1 Desulfobacteraceae bacterium | reverse complement strand
GCGTCAGCAATTGAATTTGCTATTGTATTGCCGCTATTTATGGTGTTGACATTCGGAATAATCGAGTTCGGGATCATCATGTACAACAAGGCTATTATTACCAATGCGAGCAGGGAAGGTGCACGCTTTGGAATACTATTCGAGGATCCGGTCCATAGCGATGCCGACATACTCTCCAGGGTGAATACCCATTTAAATAACGGAAACCTGTTAATTACACTAGGCGGCGCTGCAACTCCCCCTTCTATAACTGTAGATAGATCTGGTCTCCCTTTATTGTCTGTGTCCGTGGATTATAATTACGATTTTTTGGTTATCCCGAATTTTGTTCCAGGGATACCGGAAACCCTGCTTTTAAGCGCGACAAGCACTATGAGGATGGAATGATGAAGCTACTAAATAATCAATCTGGAGTTACTGCGGTTCTTGTTGCAATAATGTTAACAATGTTTCTCGGGTTTACGGCCCTCGCTGTTGATACGGGCCACCTCTTTGTCGCAAGAAATGAACTTCAAAATGCCGCCGATGCGGGAGCCCTGGCAGGGGCCCGTGAACTATACAACTCTGACGGATCGGCAATCCAAACAAGTTCTAACCAAATTGCCTATGACACAGCGATTAGCAATTTAAGCGAAAAAAGCCCTGTTGAGGTTCTCTGGGAGGGAGGCAACACAGGTGATATAGAACGGGGCCATTGGTCTTTTGGAAGGGGCAGTAGTCTTTCCCGCGGGTTTTATCCGTCTGAGTCCCTGTCTCCCACTACTCTGTGGGGAGTATCTTCAGGGGATCTTGATGATAATGCAAATTTTATCAATGCGGTTCGGGCCACAGCCAGACGGGAAGCCAGGCCCATTGCATCATTTTTTGCGACACTTTTCGGGTACGCCGATTTCAAGCAGGCAGCAACGGCTGTGGGGTATATTGGCTTTGCCGGGTCATTTTTAAAGTACGAACTTGACCAACCCATAGCGATCTGTTTCGATAGCATCACCACAACCGATGATGAGGGGAATATTGTTTTTGACTGCAGTATCGGGCGCATGATTAACAGCGGTGGAAACGATCAGACCAGCAATACCGGCGGGTGGACGGATTTCGATCAAAGCGAAGACTGCAATGGGGTCAACAAACCTGGGGTTACAGATGTAATAACCTGTGATTCATTCTCCGGCAACCAGGATATTGTCGAAAGCGGAAAACTGGAGACTGGAGGAGGCGCAATACAACCCGCATTGAAGGAATTGATAAAATGCTGGGAGGACAAGACAGGCAAAACAAAACCTTTCCAGATGAAGCTACCAGTCGTGACGTGCCCTGGGAATAATGTAGATAATTGTTCGCAACTTGTAGGCGGTGTTACCGTTGAGGTGATCTGGATTAATGGACAAGGAACACCTAGCTACTCTGAGGCCCCGACAAAAATGGAATCAACAGACCCGAATGTGTCTGATTGGGATTGGGATACGGTTAATACGGATATTAACAACGACGGTGCTATTGACGGCAAAGACAGATGGTCAAGCTTTACAAGTCATTTTTCATTGCATAATGTTGACGGCTCAGAGGCGCCATATGCCCAACAAAGTGTTTATTTCAAGCCGTCCTGCGAAGTCGCTGTGCCTTCCGGAGGAACCGGAGGCGCTAATTTAGGAGTGCTGGCAAGAATTCCTGTTCTTGTGGATTAAAATAAAACCTTATTTTACAG
>PIVS01000800.1 GCA_003353855.1 Desulfobacteraceae bacterium | reverse complement strand
AGTTCCGGCGCCCCCTTCACAAATTCTATCGGGGTATAAAAATCGTTTTCAAGAAAAATCAACGGGTGGCCCACAAGGGCAGGTAATGCTTTTTCCATGTTTAAACGAAAACTTGTTTCATGGGAATTCCTAAACAGGCCATGGAGTATTTCTTCTCCAATGGCGGCACAAACTCTATGATCTTGTGGGGTAAGCCAATCCAGGCTGAGGTAGGTGTCCCCCAGGGTTGCCAGGGAGACGGGTTTCCCCTTGGTCCAGGTGCCGTTTTTATTAATCTTCTGGATACGGGGGGTAAGATGGCAGTCCACGGCGGTTTTATTATAGTTCAGCTGCCAGGCCAATCGTTGTTCTGAAGGGGTGTTGCCGGGTAAATAGCTGTCATTTTCTTCTCCCATGCGAATCATTGATGTGAGAGCCTTTTCCCACTTGGAAAACGGTTTGAACAGGTTGACAATGGTTTTTGTTCCCAATGCTTCATGGAGGGTTTTGGCTTGGGCTGTGTTGATATGGACCTGTCTTCCCAACAGGGCAAGCAGGGCAGATATTTCAGCAGTCAGCCAATGGTACCCGCAGGCCATTGTTTTTTCCCGAATTTTTTCCAACAAAGGTATGCAGGGTTTTAGATTAGCTTCCCGGCGCCAGTGCAAAACCAGGATAGAAAAAAAGGTAACCCCGGGATCATCCATGGAGAGAAGATCCTCGGGGAAAATTTCCAGGTTAGAATTTTGACCAACCTGTTCATGGAATAGAGGAAGCATGGCCTTTGAGAGCAGGGTAAGGGGAGAATCGTTATCCTTGTTATCTGAATTTAGAATGCAGCGTATCCCCAAATAAAGATCTTCTGCCTCCTCGCTTCCCAACAGGGCAAGCAGTAAAAAAAAGAGGTTGTCTCCCTGTTGAAAATGTTTTTGTTCCTGGTTCTCCCCCTCTTCCGGGGTTGCCAGTGCTTCCTTAAAAAAAACCAACCCGGCTTCAGAGCTTTCGCAAACCAGTGCTGATTTACCCAGCTGGACAAGGTGGATAACCTTTTTTTTATTTTCAAATCCAGACAAAAATTCTTTGTGCAAGTCCAGCCGGCCAATCATAAAGCAATGATTTACTACCCGGTATTCTTTGTCTGATCCGGGAAATTCAGATAAAATAGATATCCCCAGGGCCATGATTTCTGGAACAGGAATAGGTTTTTTTTGCGCATCATCCAGGATGTACCCCAGGACCTTCCATCTTAAGGATAATTTAATCTTTTCCATCAGGGTGGGAAGGAAAGGATTGTTGAAAAGTGTTAAGAAGGGTGTTTCCTTCCCGTTCCAGACTTTTTTTAGTCTCATTCCGGAACGGCAGACAAGATCCAGGTCTGTAAATTGTTCGTCAATGAATACAGCTATTAATATGGCTCGGTAAAATTCTTTGATGTTATTGAACACATAAAAATTTTCCCCGGCAGGTTTAAACAGGGGGACAGAAGTTAAAACCTCTGCTGCAATTATCTTATACCTGTCCTCCATCACAAGCCGCTCAATGGTTTCCAGCCATAAACCCTCCCTGCAGGTGATACCGTTTTCATTTTGGATAATGGCCCCCTTTTCCACAAGGGCAATTAAAAATGGACGGATGTTTTTATATGAAAACAGCTTGTTTTGTTCTCTGTATCCCATACGGTTCAGGCAGTCAATCAGGTCTGTCTGTCTGAATTCAGAAACCTGTACT
>PIVS01000258.1 GCA_003353855.1 Desulfobacteraceae bacterium | reverse complement strand
AGAAAATAATATTGCAGCTCCCCCCATTGCCACCCTGATCAAAATATCCACTGCCCTGGGGGTGAAAATCTCCCATTTTTTCCGGGATCACAACATGGAAGACCGGATTGTGGTGGTAAGGAAAAAAGAGCGGTACAGTGTTAAAAAGTTGTTTCACCACAAAAATGAGTCCCGCATTGGATATAAATGGGAATCTTTAGCCTATCCCATGGTGGGAAAACAGATGGAACCCTTTGTGGTGGAAATCGAACCCATGGAGGAAAAGGACCTTATGTTCAATGACCACAGGGGAGAGGAGTTTCATTTTGTTCTGGAAGGGGTTGTTGAATTTAAAAGTGCTGAACAGCTCCACCATCTGGAAAAAGGCGACAGTATTTATTTTGATTCCAGCATTCCCCACGCCCTTCGCGGAATAGGAGGGGTTGCAAAATCCCTGATTGTTATTTTCGCCCCGAAATAAATTATGCCCAGATATCCCGGATGACAGTGACCAGGGTTTTGACCAGCAAATCCCGGGCCTTTTGTTTTTCATCTTCACTCCTTTTCAATTTTTGTATGAAGTTTAAACAAGGGGCCATGAACCGGATGTGAAAAAAATGTGAAAAAAACGTGAAATAGTAACGCTTAAGTATTAAAACCATCTATTCTCGGTTAGAATTTGTGAAAAAGCCGGAACCGGCCCCAATAGAAAGGTGTAGAGCTTAATGGCAGGCAAGGGATTGGATATCAGTACCAAAGAAAAGACAGAAAAGATGGTCCGGGCAGGAGAGCAATTTTTCAAGGAGTACGGCAGCCCAAAGCTTTTGGGTCGGAGCCTGGCAAACCTTTTTACAGGTGTCAGGCCAGGGGAACGGTTTGATGTGTTCATTGCTGCCTGCGGCCATGAACAGGATCCCAGAGGTTTTTTTGAGGCTGTATTTGACAGCATCCCAAGGGTATTTTTCCCAAGCTCCCAAAGAGGGGTGGTCTTGAATGGAATTTTCCTTCCGGTTCTCTTTTTATATTGGCTCCTTGAAAGGATTAATCCTTTAAACCGTCTCACATCTGTGAAAACCATTGACCAGCTCAAAGAAAAAACAGGCCTTTGTTTTGATGATCAGACCAGGGAGGCGGTGCAGCAGGTCATGGACCTTTACCCGGTCCGGCTTTCCGACCATGTAATTCGCCAGTCACAGGTTTCAGATGCCGTGGCAATCCAGTATCTTCCCTTTGCCGAGGAACTGGATCCCCGGGGCCATACCCTCACCTTTGACGGCCATTTTAAAAAGGGACTGCTGGAGCAGATGTACCGGAACCGGGTGATATTTTTGCTGGACATGCGCTGTCCGGTCTACTGCCGGTTTTGTTTCAGGAAACATAAAAGTTTTCGCCGGGAAAAAAGTCCCTCTGCAACAGATGTTCAAAGGGCTGTGGACGGGGAGAAAAACCAGCCCCTTGTCAAGGAGATCCTGATCACCGGGGGAGAGCCTTTGTTAAACCGGAAAAATATGGAGGCTGCCCTGGACGGGTTAATGGAAATTGACCATGTAAAAAGTCTGCGCATTGCCACAAGATCCATTGCCTATTACCCCCAACTGTTTTTAAAGAACAACAGGGAATACTTAGGGTATCTTAAATCAAAGCAGGCGGCCTGCATAAAAAAGGGCAAGCGCATTGAAATTGGGGTTCATTTTGTCCATCCCGATGAGGTTTCCCTCCAGAGCCTTGAGATTATTTCCGATCTTGTGAAGTCCGGTATCCCTGTTTATGTACAGACCCCGTTTTTAAACAATTTAAACAACAGCGGCCCGGTTCTGGCCAGGTTGTTTACCCTGTTGAGAAATGTCGGGGCTGAAATTTATTATATTTTTACCCCCTGCCATCCCATCCACGGCACCCAAACCTATTGGACCCCCATATCACAGGCCATTGAGGCTCATCGCTATTTGAGGGCCCACCTGTCAGACCGGTGTATTCCCAAGCTGTGCACGGCAACCCCCTTGGGAAAAATGGAATGGCACACCAGCGGATGGGCCGTGGAAGCGGATAAATCAGATCCCGACCATATCTGGATTCGAACCCCCTATACCCGGGACTATTTCACCTCCGTAACAGGGGAGGACACCCCCCTCCATGATAGTGTGGAAAACGAAGACGGAACTTTGAATGTAAAGTGCCTCATCGACATGGGAGACAAGAATCTTTTCAAGGGAAACCATTCTCTTCCCGGCCGGGTCCCGGGGAACAGGCCATCAGGTAATCCGCCTGGCCCTGAAGCCCTCCAAGTGATCAGGGAAAGCATTTTTACCTTTTCAGCCTCTTCCATTGTCAATACCCCCCCCTCCATTGCCCGGGTCCATAAAACCCGGGTGGAACTGGCCGTGGCCCCGAACAATGGATCGGATAATGGATCGGATAATGGAGCAGACACTGCTGCAATGTCCTATATCCGGGAGAACCCGGAAATCACGGATGTGATCCTACATGTGCCGGATAAGGGGGAATCAACCATTATTGCCCAGCTTGACATGATTTGCCAGGCAGCGGCCTTTCTTGGGGGAATCGATCACATTGCCTGCATCCGGATACGGTGGCAGGCCTTCCAGACCAGCCCAAAAAAGTTTATACCTGAGATCATTGACCGGATAGCCGGGTTGGCAAATTTTTCCCTTGGTGATTCCTTAAAAATTGAAATGGAAACCTGGTGGCTGCTGCCCCGGGACCTTTTTCCGGAACATGGCCAGGCAGTTCAGCTACTCACCTGTCAAGGTGTCCAGACCTATGCCAACCTGGCCCTGGTCTCCGGGGTAAATGATGATCCCGGTATTATTTCCGAAATGGCCCATGCTCTTCGTGGGGCCGGCATGGACTTTCACCATGTGTATGCGGCAGGCCTCCCTGTTCAGAACCGATTTAACAGGGAGCATCCCATTGAAACTGACCTCCTGCTTGCTATTGCCTCCCGGGTCAGAAAGGTCTGTTCGGGAAGGGAAATTCCTTTGTACATGGTCCAAACCCCCCTTGGGGAGGTGGATTTCGGCCTGACCTCTTCCCTGGTTCGCCGGTCGAATTCAAGTGGGGAAGAAAACGTTATTCTGGATCCCTATGATATTTCTTATTTCAGGGCCATGGATCCCGGTTTTCGCCTGGCAAAAACAGGTGGACGGGAGGTGGACGGGACCATAGAGATTCCAATAACCGGGCTGGTGGGATTTTCAAAAGGCAATCTTAATTATGAATAAAAAAAGTGGCTGGCAGTTAAGCGGTGACGGCCCGGATGCTTATGAAAAATATATTGTACCTGCTTACACCAGGGCCTGGGCTAAGGAGATTGTTGACCGGGCTTGTTTGGGCGAAGGCGAAAAGATACTTGATGTCATCCTTTGCCAACAGGGATTGCAATATTTTCCTGATCCATCCCTTGCATTAAAAGAAATGAATCGTGTGCTTGTTGAAAATGGACGTATTTTACTAAGTGTGTGGCGCCCTATACAATATTCTCCTTTTTATGAATCATTGTGTAAGGTATTAGAGAAATATGTCAATGTAAAAGCGGCTTCAATGCTTTCAGCGGCTTTTAATTTAGGTGATTATGGCAACTCCGTTTTTTAAAGATATTCAGGGAATGCAAGAATCAAAACGAGAATAGATGCTCTTGGAGATTTACAAATCAAATCAGGATTACATTGATGACAACGGATTGGCAGCACCTTTGGAAAGTTACATCGTTAATGCTAAGAAATAGCTGGTTTTTAATTTTATTCATTCTTTTGGGCGCTTGGCAAACCATGGGAAAAGAGTGATCAGAGGCCCAGAAACAAGTGTGGTAAATGGAACAATCCTACGGGCAAATTACCTGGAACTGGTTCATGACCGTGTTATTGCATGGCCTGACAACAGAAAAGCCATTGGCACACAACTAAATTTCGTCTTTGACAAAAAAACAGCTTGCCACGGAGCCCGGGCTAATACATCGGTGTGTGATACCGTAGATATGGCAGAGACTTCAACTATCAGAAGGTAGTTATAGTTTTTTGGTAATTGATCAAGGGTATTTTGAGGAATACATCATCGGTGCTTTCGGTTAAAAAAACATCAATAATTGACTCCTGGAGAAATGGGAATAGGACAAGGGAAAAAAAGATGGGCACCCATGGCCGTATAAGGTGATATGGCCATGTGAAAATGCGATAAAATCAAAGCGTTAACAAAGTATATAACTCCATTACACAACCATTACTCTTATTTACACTTCTTTACTTGACTCTTTTCCAAGTAAAGCATAGTTCTGTGCGTCGTTGAAATATTGTGGGTGCCCGGGAGGATTTTCGGGCATTGACATCTCAGGTGGACGCTAACTAAAGAAAAGGAGAATTATGATGAAAAAAGCACTTTTGTGTGTTGGAATGATGGCAATGATGGTTGGTTCTGCATATGCTGCAGATTGGAATTTTTATGGATCAGCCCGTGTTGAAACTTTTTACTCAGATATTGATAATGGTGACGGTACCAGCAATAGCAACTTCAGCGAAAGCCTTCAGGGCAACGCACGTATCGGTGCCAGGGTTCAGGTTAGTGATGAACTGACAGCTCGTTTTGAATACGGAGCATCTGATGGCGAAGCTAATGTTCGTCTGCTCTATGGTACCTGGAACTTTGGTCCTGGTGCACTGACCGTCGGACAGGATTATACCCCGCTTTACCTGCCTGTTTCCAATCAGGTATACGCCACAGATAATGGCCTGGGTGGATGGGGTGAAGCTTATCCCGGACGTCATGCCCAGATCAAACTTACCTTTGGCGGTTTTCAGGTTGCCATGGTTGCACCTGATGCAACCTACTATGACGGTACCGAACTTGTTGATACAGATACCGAAACTATGATTCCCAGACTGGAAGCCCGTTATAAAGTAGATATGGGCAATTGGTTTGTTGGCGTCGGCGCCGGTTACAACAGCTTTGAAGTTCTTGACCGACATGACGTGGATTCCTATATCGGTGTGATCAATGCCGGTTTCAAGGCTGGTAAGTTCTCTTTGACTGGTGAAGCATTTACCGGTGAAAATGTTGGTAACATGGTTGCTTCCGATGTTAACGGCAAAGATTCTGGAAAAGGTTATGCACAGCTCGATGGCGACACTCTTCTTGATAACGAATCCTATGGTTATGAAGTTGTGGGTGCCTACATCATCAATGAAATGTTTTCTGTTGAAGCAGGTTTGGGTTATCAGCGCACAGAGCTGGATAATGCAGATAAAGATGATGTCTACGCATACTACCTGCAGGCTCCCATCACACTTGCTTCCGGTGTTTTTGTTGTCCCTGAAGTCGGTAGAGTGGATTACAGAGACAACCAGGGCGACATCTCTTACGCTGGTGTCAAATGGCAGATTAACTTCTAATTTAAACAAGTTCTACCCCCACCTGAATAAATAACAGAGGCCTGGCGGATTCATTCCGTCAGGCCTTTGTATTTCTTATTGACCGCCAAAAATAATTCCAATAGCCATTGGCATAAATTTCGTGTTTGACAAAAAAACAGGTTGCCATTATAGTTTCTTGCGGGCAAAAAGGTGCCGGAAAAGGTTATAATTTCCGGTTAAAAGGAAAGGTGGTGAGAACCCGCCGCATGCCAGCTGTTGCCGTGATCGGGGACGAAAGCTGCAATCTGCCACTCAGAACTTGGGGAAGGCGCAGCAACTAGGATGAGCCGTAAGCCGGAAAGCCTGCCTTTTTTGCAGAACCCCTTAAGGATTCTTTGCTGGAACATGATCCTTTTGAATAGCTTTATTGTATTCAGGAGGCATGATCATGTCCGAGCAATTAAATGAAGAATTGGTAAATGAAGAATTGGTAAACAGAGAGTTTGGATCCACTATTACCAGTCTTATCCGGAAAGAAAACCTGACCAGAGAAGAAGCAAAACAGGCCTTTGTTACGGTTTTAACTAGCCAGACAACCGATATGCAGCAAGGTGCATTTTTATCCGCCCTCACCGCCAAGGGCGAAACACGGCAGGAAGTGGCCGGTGCCTGGGAAGCCATTTATGATCTTGACACCACAAAGGTTAAAATTGATACCCCTCTGCCCCTTGTTGAAAACAGCGGAACCGGCATGGACACCTTTAAAACATTTAACATCAGTACGGCGGCGTCGGTTATTGCGGCAGCAGGCGGTGTGGCCATGGCACGCCACGGAGCCCGTGCCATTACATCGGTGTGCGGTACCGTGGATATGGCAGAGGCGCTTGGGGTTGATGTTGAGTGCACCGCAGATATGGTTGCAAAAAGTATTGAAACATGCGGGCTGGGCTTGTTTAACGGTATGAGTCCCAATATTCATCCCATGGCCCTGGGGCGTATTCTATCCCAGATCTTTTTCGGGTCCACATTAAATATAGCAGCCTCACTTGCCAACCCGGCCCTGCCGTCCATCGGCGTCAGGGGAGTTTATTCCCGGCAGATGATCCGGCCGGTGGCCGAAGTGATGCAGGAAATCGGCTATACCAGTGCAATTGTTCTCCATGGTGCCATTGATAACTCTGACAAAGGTATGGATGAGGCTTCGGTATGCGGCATAACCCATTGCGCAAGAATAGATGGCAAGGCCAAAATTCAAACCTTCACCATCCATCCTGAAAAACTTGGCCTTGGGGTTAAGGATCCCGGACAATTATCACCGGAAAAAGATATCCAGACAGAATCCAGACGATTTGCCGCTCTTATGGCCAACAAGGAAGAAAGTGCCAGAAAAGATGCAGCCCTGCTCAATGCGGGGTTAATTTTCCTTGCCGCAGGCGGTTCAGATACACTGGAGCTGGGCATTGAGAAAGCGGCGAATCTTATTGAATCCGGCACCGCCTTTGAAACCCTTGAAAACTGGGTTAAATCACAGAACCATGATCCGGATCAGGGGCTTAGGACATTGCACAGTCTGGTACAATAGCCGTAAACCA
>PIVS01000257.1 GCA_003353855.1 Desulfobacteraceae bacterium | reverse complement strand
AGATCTGCTGGTGGCCGTCTCCCACAAGGATAATGGAGGATGGTTTCTGGCCCTGGTTCGAATTCTGGATTGAATTTTGACGGGGCCGGGCCTGGGCAAAGATAATGGCTGCGGTCACAGGGTTGATGTCCTGGGCCTCATCCAGAAGAATACAATCGTAGGGCAAGATTGGATTTGACAATTGATAGAGCTTTAAATATCCGTCGTGGATCATGCCGATACTGTCGTTGGAGCCGTCACACATGAGCCTTCCCAGACAATTGGCATGGTCAACCAGAGCCGGCATGGGAATTTTGTTCTTTATATAGAATGCCCTGGCCGCGGCCGGGATATGGCGAAGGGAAACTTTGGGATCTGAGGAGACCAGGTAGTTGTAGAGGGTGTCCGTGGTATACCTTGCATCTTCATATTTTTTAAGCCCCAGGGCTGCCATTACCTGGTTTGCCCTGAACCCTTTTACCAGGCGGTCTTTGTATTTAAATCCCTTGGCCCGGAAGGCAAGGGCATGGGTGGTTCTGGCCGTTACATTGGGGGGAAATTTCTGGGCGGCCTCCAATTGGACGCTCTTGTTAAAGGCAATATATAAAAAACGCATTTTGGGTCGTCTTTTTGTATATTCCACCAGGGTGGTGGTTTTGCCGGTTCCGGCAAAGGCCATGATTTTAAGGGTATCCCCGGGCAATAGATCAGAGTTGATGATCTCTTTTTGTTCGCTGGTAATCTGAATCATAAAACCACTGGCTTACCTGAGTAAAAATCCTCTTTTTTCAAGAAATGATTTTATGTGGGGGCGGCTTGTTTTGCCTATGAAATCCGCCATCTGCCGGCTCCAGGTCTGATCCCTCAGGTTACTGTCTCTTGTTAAATAATAGTTTCGGCAGGTTTGGTCATAGGCTTCCATGTCTGCCTGCTCTTTTTCCAAACCCGTGCCGCAAAAAGAATCTTCCTTTAACACCAGGTCAAGGGGCAGCCGGGGTTTGATGTCCGGTGTATGATCCGGATACCCCAGGCACATGCCAAAGACCGGATAGGCATTATCCGGGATATTTAATAGGTCGCACACCTTTTCCGGGTCATTCCTGATTCCGCCGATGAAGACCCCGCCAAGTCCCATGGATTGGGCGGCTATCATCAGATTCTGGGCCACAAGAGCCGTATCCACAGTGGCCACCACAAATTGTTCTGCCCATCCGGTTTCAGTCTTACGCCCCTGCCGGCCGCAGGCAGCTTCAAGCCGGGTAAAATCGGCACAGAAAACAAGGAAGATGGGGGCTTGTTCCACCCAGGGCTGGGGGCCTGAAAGCTTAGCAATCTGTCTTCTGTTTTCCTTGTCTTGAACCCGGATAATGGTATAGGCCTGGACATGGCTGGAGGTGGCCGCACACTGGGCTGCCCTGACAATGGTTTGGAAAAGGGATTCTTCAATGTGCCTGTCCGCAAATTTGCGGACAGACCTGTGGGCGGATAATAGTTCAATGGTCTGGTTCATGGGAAACTTATTCCTTGTTCTGTTATACAAAGAGCCTGATTTCTATTTCTTCACCGGCAATAATCGTTTTTATACTGCATTTGAATTTGCCATACTTTAACAGATTTTTCTGATTTTAACTATTCAATATCCGGAAACCCTATCTTCTTGTAGTAGGATTCTGAATGACAACCAGGCACCAAAGGATAAGACTATTTTATAGTTTGTGGTTATATCAAAAAGGTATCCTGCCATGAAATCTGTTCAGGGTATGGACCTGTCCCCGACAATTTGTTATCCTCCGATTTTTTTTGCAGGCAGGAAAATTTCATGGGGCAGACAGTTCAATCCAACATCATCCGGCTCGGATTCAGCCTTGCTCTACGATATCCTCCAGGAGGCAAAAAAGGAAAAAGACTACCTGAAGATCGAGGGAAGGCTGATTTCTGCGGGTAATTTTGCCGAAGCTGTGGCAGCCCCTTGGGGGTTCTCATTGCAGCCATGAGCCTTCGCACCCCCTTTTATTTCCAAACTGCTGTTGCTTTTACCGCTGTCCCTAACCTTTAAAGGTTCGGGAAGTGTTTTTAATTCAGACATTAAATTGTTTTTCATTGCCACATGTATCCCCACAAACCGGTCACACGGATAGGCCGTGATTCGTCCTAGTACAAGCTTTTTAAAATTTGATTTGTGGGAATCAGCTTTTATTTTGTTAAATAATGTGCTCTGGTCAAAATCTGTTCCATGGGTATATCCGCGCATTACACCAACTTCTCTCCCTTTTAAATCTTCAAGTTTGTGAAAACTGAGGGTGGAGTCTTTTCGTACAAAAAGAACCAAAGGATTTTTAATGATAGTTTCTGTGTAATCAAAAAAGTTCAATCGTTCTTTTGTTTTGTAAAAATTGAATATACCGTTAATTTTACCAGATTTGGCATGGTTATAGGCGCGTTTGAATGGCAAAAACTTCAATTCCAGCGGAATGTTTTGAGCGTGAGCGCTGCTTCCCCAAAAAAGACAAAATACAATAATTAGAAACATTGTTTTTTTTAAAACAGTCCAAGAATACCCAGAACAGCAGTCTAATTTATTGAATTTGGATTTCAAAGGCATCCAGCAATGTTAACGCTTCCGGTAAAGAAAATTTTGCTTTTTTTATATTGTTATTAAGCGGGTTGATATTGTAATTAATGCAATTTTTTAAATTTGCTTTAAATAGATTTGTGTTGTCAAAGAGTGAACCTGAAAAATCTGATTCGGAAAGGTTGGTTTCTGAAAGATCGGTGTTAACAAAATCGCATTCAATTAAGTCAGATTTGTGAAAGCTGTGTTTTTTCAGGCTGAGATCAGAAAAAACACAGCTTTTTATATTGCACTCCTCTAAGTTGAAATCAATCATTAGCCTGTCGCATTTTTGAAAATCAACTCCTATAATTTTACAATGATTAAAAACAACACCGCGAATTTGAGTCCTCACGATTTTGGATAAAGAAAAGTTACAATTAAAAAAGGAACAGTCTTCAAAAAGGGTTGATTCAAAATCAGAATATGAAAAATTGCAATTATGAAATTCACAGTCAAAAAATAATTTGTCGGTAATTTTTTCGTTTTCTAAATTAAGTTTGGTAAACAGTTCATTCTGGAATTCGTTTGAGTTTTGAAATGAATTCATCACGCTCCTTTATAAGCAATGGCCGTCATCATAAGAAAAAAACAAACCATGTACTAAAACCCATGGTGTATTCATCTTGTTTTTGTATTTCTAACACATCTTTTTTTTCTTTTGTACCATGTCGGCTGAACTTGAGTAAAGGGATGATCCTTCCAGTCCATCTATGATAATTGTTTCCCCGATAAAGATTTTCATGGCAAAGGAGGTGGGACTTTTTTAATCGAACCTGTCGTGATTCCATCTTGCAAGTCATGCTCATATGGTTACTATTGAAAAAATGATTTAATTTCTCTGAAAAATTAGTTGAGAGTAGTGGCTAAAATATTTTCCTTTTTACCAAAATTTAAAGCTTCCTCTATTGTTCCCATGCACAAATCAATTCTTAAACCATTTAAACGGGTGTTCATTCTATCCTCGGCTTTGAATACCCCCATACCTTCAATGTATATTTTTTTTCCTAACCACCCTTTATGCACAAGTTCGGAACTGATCGCACATGTCCTGCCAACAACAGGTGTAGTCATGGTAGCTGTTTTTTGGGGATAACCATCTGAGTTGATTCCATTTGACCATGGATGATACCCAGTTAGCGTTACCTTTGCGTTTACGATTGTATCCAGTTCTTTTTTTTTTGATTCGATAATTAGTCTTAAATATACTTCTTTGCTTTCATACAAAGATACACTTCTTTTCAAATCTTGAATTTCCTGGGTTAAAGATGAAATTTTTTTGACGTTAATGCTGTAGAGTATATGTTCTTTGTTGAGCTGCCAAGCAAAAAATATGCTGCTTAGAACTATTAAAAATAGAATAAGGATATAATTAAGTTTAAATTTCATAATTCTCGATTTGATATATTACCTTTTCAAAACAATTGCTAAACGGATATTATTCAAGTATTTCAAATTTAACACATTGTATTCTTATCTTTTTAGATTTGAATAAGGTGTGTTTTGTTACTTCAAAGTCTGCAATGACGTTATATGGAATAGAACTAACGCAATATTCATGGCTGGCTAACAGAAGCAAATCTTCAGGATGTTTATTGTCGGAATAATTATCACCGGTATATTGAAACGATAGACCTCCTAAACTAATATCTAAGATTGGGTAAAAACTACTTGAATTAGATCCTAATAATGCATAAATTTTTTCTCCAATTGAAAATCTACGATATTTCCGTTTTCCTTCGAATTTTTTTTTGTATCCATAGCAATTACCTAAAAATTTACAATAAATTATTTAACCATTTAATTTATATTTATGAATTTCCATGAATATAATGTTGTAGTTCAAGGCGCTGACTGTCAGAAAGATCTTCAAACTTAATACGCCTTTTCCGTATTTGCATTGATTTAGATAAAGGGTAATTTGTATCATCAAAATCATCAATTATTTTGAATAGGATATTATTGGTGTAATGTTTCAAGCTGCCTAATAAAAATAAACTTTCAGAAAATTCATTATCTAAAATGTTGGTGAAAATATATTTAAATAGAAGGCCTCCCATACTGATATCTATTATCGGACCTATAGTCGTTGCAGTGGGTTGACTTGCGGCATAAGCTCCCTGTTTTACAACATATCTTTTGTGGTTGCGTCTTTCCATGAACTTTTTTTTAGTATGCATAATATCTGCCCCTGAATTCCTTTTTTAAAAATGGTACATATTTAAAATACTTCGAAAGTATTTTGCCAAAGAGCTGAGGGACCGGCCAATTTAAACTGAGGTGTCATGTCTAAATATTTTGAAAGGACACTTAATTAAAATTAATTTTCATTCCATCTTTTCAATAGGAATAGAATCATCATTTTCTTTAAATTTCTTGCAAAAAATGCGCCTGCCTTTTGACCTTATCAGGGGCCAGATTTAATAATATTTAGAACAATTATGTGTAGTTGTTTTCCTGGGAAGTTAATGTGATATTATCACAAAAAGTTCATGGTATTATGAACTTTTTTTTATAATTCACAAAAATATATGACGTTTAGAACTTTCCAGCTCATATAAGATGTGCGTTAATTTATAGTGTTTTTAGATTTGAAAATTCAATTGATAAAAATGGTGAAAATTACCCCCTTAACCTGGATATGGGTCTCAAATCCGGTGAAGGGGAGACGGAGATAATGCCATTAAAGATGTTTCAATCCTTGTTGTTCTGGATATGGGTCTCAAATCCGGTGGAAAAGTTCTTTCCAGGTCCGGCTGGTTTGTTTCAATCCTTGTTGTTCTGGATATGGGTCTCAAATCCGTAATAATGGGTATAGTTAATGGTAAAACAATTTAGTTTCAATCCTTGTTGTTCTGGATATGGGTCTCAAATAAGAATGGCCCTACACCGGCGCAACACACACATTATAGTTTCAATCCTTGTTGTTCTGGATATGGGTCTCAAATCTGCCTTGGTATCACGGTTGACGATTCCAGCCAGGCCAGTTTCAATCCTTGTTGTTCTGGATATGGGTCTCAAATCTAAATCGTCCGCTGCTTGTGTGGAAATTATTAAAAGGTTTCAATCCTTGTTGTTCTGGATATGGGTCTCAAATGCTTATTCTGGCCGGGGACGATGCGTTTGCAAAAGGGTTTCAATCCTTGTTGTTCTGGATATGGGTCTCAAATTCATTGTACCAGCGAACACCACCGCCGCGGGAACCGTGTTTCAATCCTTGTTGTTCTGGATATGGGTCTCAAATTGGATGGGTGCGATGGGTAAGTGGCGGCACTCAGCTTACAGGTTTCAATCCTTGTTGTTCTGGATATGGGTCTCAAATGTTCCACAACGATAAACCAATCAGATTAAGAATTAGGGTTTCAATCCTTGTTGTTCTGGATATGGGTCTCAAATAAGGTTTGCCCGAACCAAATCACCGACGCATGATAAGTTTCAATCCTTGTTGTTCTGGATATGGGTCTCAAATAATCGTTTTTTGGATTGCTGACTTGTCTGCCTTGATGTTTCAATCCTTGTTGTTCTGGATATGGGTCTCAAATATTTAATAATACCTTTTACAACATCAGAACTATTAAGTTTCAATCCTTGTTGTTCTGGATATGGGTCTCAAATAATCCATCAACAGAAATAAGAGGTGATACGTCAATGTTTCAATCCTTGTTGTTCTGGATATGGGTCTCAAATGTTGAATTTCTTCAAAGACCTGTCAGGGAGGGGTAAGTTTCAATCCTTGTTGTTCTGGATATGGGTCTCAAATCATTGACACTTCCATCCACTGTGATATCACCAGGGAGTTTCAATCCTTGTTGTTCTGGATATGGGTCTCAAATTTTTACAGCGCTTTCAGTCACGCCCAATGCCTTAGCGTTTCAATCCTTGTTGTTCTGGATATGGGTCTCAAATAGGAATCATGTCTATGTGGGAGCCATCTATGCTGCCAGTTTCAATCCTTGTTGTTCTGGATATGGGTCTCAAATGATACGACCTAAAACATGATGAAATAGTATAACAAATGTTTCAATCCTTGTTGTTCTGGATATGGGTCTCAAATAACAACCCACGAAATCAAAAACCCAAGAGGATACAGGTTTCAATCCTTGTTGTTCTGGATATGGGTCTCAAATTTTTTGACATATTATGATGCCCAACGTCCTCACACGTTTCAATCCTTGTTGTTCTGGATATGGGTCTCAAATAACTGCATGTTGTGATGATTGTCGTCACGATAGATGTTTCAATCCTTGTTGTTCTGGATATGGGTCTCAAATACTAAATTCTCATTTTATTGTTTAGATACAGCACATTACACAATTTATCAAAGAACGATAATCGACATATTTTATATGAATC
>PIVS01000256.1 GCA_003353855.1 Desulfobacteraceae bacterium | reverse complement strand
ACATTGACATAGGCCTGCATTTTGGCGTGGGGCATGGTTTTAATGGGGCTGAAATACCTATAATAAATGGCCTTATCTGAAAAACGGTAAAACAGCCTGCGCATCTGGTCTTCATCCGATGGTTTGATGGCCCGGAAATAAACATGGAGATCATTTTTGAACCGGTGCTGGATGGCTATTTCTGCGGGATAGAAATGGGCACTGTCTGCCAGGAATATCTGATCCGGATAGAGGAGTTTTTCCATTTTTCCGCCGTCCACCAGGCCTGGACGATCCTCCGGGTGGGCAATTTCTATCAGGGCCTGGGCCCGTTCCCTCAGGGTCCGGCCCTTCAGATGGGCAATCCCGTGTTCCGTGACCACAAGGTCCACGGATTCCGGCAGGCTGAGCAGCTCAGGGGAATCATCCAGAAAGAGTCGGATATTGGGGGTGCCCTCCCGGTTCCGGCTGGGCAGGGCAACGATGGTATATCCGCCGGGGGAGATTTCCGCTCCGTTGAGAAAATCGGCAATTTGTCCCGGACCTGCCGAAACACTTGCCGAGCTGTTGTGGAGGGCTACCCTTCCTGACAGGTCCACCCGGCGGACAGGAAGGATCATGACAAATCTGCGGTTCCGGCCTATTTCCATGGGACTGAACACCTTGTCTATACTCTGGAATTCCACCATGGGATTTTTATCCAGCCAGTGCATGAGTTTCTTGCTGCCCAGGGCATAGGCAGTCAGGGACCTTCCCCTGAACATGCCCTTTTGGCGGTTGGTCACGGCACCGCTTTTCACCAATTCCATGAGGGCATCCGTGAAAAAGGGGGTGTGGATACCCAGGTTCCGTTTCCGGGACAAATATTTGGACAGGGCTTCAAAGATAGGTCCAAAGGTAAAGGCCAGGCAGGACCCATCCTCAATGATTGAGGCAATATTTTCGGCTATCCGTTCAAAGACCGGCTCCACAGGGTAGCGTGGAAAATAAAAGGGGGGAACCGTGGCCTCCACCAGCATGTGAAAATCATCTATATTGACAAAGGTGTCCCCCAGGGTAAAGGGAATATCTTCGTTGATCTCTCCCACCACAAGATCGGCCTGGGCCATGGCCCGCCTTGCCACATCAACCCCAACGCCCAGGCTGCAAAAACCTGCCTCATTGGGGGGGGTGACCTGGACAAAGGCCACATCAATGGGGACCTGGCCTTCCTTCATCAGGGCCGGGATGGCAGAGAACCTTGAGGGGATCATGTCCACCTGGCCTGCAGTGATGGCTTCGGCAGAGACCCACCCCGAGAAAAATGTCCGGAGACGGTAGCGTTTTGATTCCAGGGCCGTAAATGAAATGGCATCCCCGAAACTGAGCAGCTGGATCAGGGTCAGGTCATCCAGGCGATACCCCTGGGCGGTCATGAGGGCATTGACCAGGGTTCTAGGTTCTGCTGTGCCCGTACCGATAAAAATGTGCATGCCAGGCTTTATTTTTTTTAATACAGCATCCGTGGACACGGTATTTTTTTTCCAGGAGGGTATCTTTTTTTTAAACATATGTAGTTACCTCTTTGTCATCGGTTTTTTATGGGTGTAAAATTGATTGTACACCAGGGTGAGCAAAACAGCTAATACCACGGATGAAAGCCCTATTAATACATTGTAATAGGCAGGGGCTGTAAGGGAAATCCGGATCAGCAAGGTGGCCAGGGCATATCCGGAGTTTCTGAAAACCGCTGGAAATTCCGGAAGAAAAGATTGGGCAATGAGTACCAGCAGGATATCGGAAAAGATCAGAATGGTGTAAAAGTATTGGAAAAAATGAAATACAGGCTTTCTCGCAAGAAAGAGCTGTCCGTTATAAAGGCCCATGCCGCAAAAAATTATCAGTATGACCAGGGCAACCGCTTTTTTGCGTGCAATGAACCTGGTAAGTGAAGGGCCCGGGGCCAGGGTTTCATCTAATCTTTCGAGCATTCCTGCATAGATCCCCAACAGGGCAAAAATGGCAACCCCGCCAAACCCGTAGGAGAGGATGTGCCAGAGAACCTCATGGTGCTGGCTCAGGGAGATAGGTTCGGGCAGGACAGCCAATTCTTTGAATGCGTTTCTCAGGAAGATCAGGGCAAGGATTTCAAATTGCTTGCCCAGGGCCCGGGACAAGGAGGCGGGCAGGGTGAATATCATGCCCAGAACTTCCAGTATCAACACCAGGGTAAAGGCCAGGTTGATGGCCAGGTAATGGCTTTTGGGAATTGTCGTTTCCAGGGAATCCGGCAGCAGCCCCTGGCGATTTAGCTCAATGGTCACAAGGGCAAAAAGGAATGTCAGCACCAGCATTCCGGACACGGTTTTATGGGTGGTTTCTTTTTCCCAGAATTGTCGAATAGGATCAAATATACGGGTAAAAATATTCAGGATGAGGTCCATTTTCTTCCCAGGGGTCTCCATGGTAAACTTTGTTTTTATCAGGCCGAATATTGACAGATAAGAGGTTCTTCGTCAATCAAAGGTTTCATTTAGGAAGACCAAATGGTACACAGAAACGATGATGAACTGGTTTGTTTTGACACTGATTTCCAGCATTACCCTGACCCTGAGGGAATTGAGCGTGAAAAAGGCGGGCAGGGGGTAAAAATCCTTGTATTGGCAGCGGTACTGGATGCCATTGCCACCCTTCTCTACCTTCGCGCCATTAAACATGAGAACCTTTCAAAGACTATTCCCATGCTCTGTTGATCACGGGCAGCGTGATCATCTGTCTCCATGGTTAGTCTTGTTTTAGTTTTTCAATATTTTCCCTGGCAAAGGTGATGGAGGGATCTATTTTAAGGGCCATTTCATAATATTTGATGGCAAGGGTTATATCTCCCAACTCCCTGTAGCTTGATCCGATATTGGCATAATTAATTCCCAGGGAAGGGTCCACCTCTATGGCATTCTCAAAATGCCCAATAGCCTTTTCATAATTTTTTGTCATGAAACAGCAGACACCCATGGTGTTGAACATATCCGGGCGCTGGCTGTCAATGGCCAGCCCTTTTTCACAGGAGGAAAGGGAAGGACCATATTGTCCAAGATCCTTGAGGCAGGTTCCCATGTGGGAATAGATATCAGGCAGGTTCAGCCGGGCCGGATCCCGTTCCAGACAGGCTTCAAATTGGGGCAATGCATCTTCATGCTCATAAAGGGCATTGAACATAAGACCCTTATAAAAGCTGGTGTAGTACTGGCCCGGCAGGGCATTTTCAAGCTCATCCAGCCGTGCCAGGGCCTGGACCGGGTCATAGCTTTCCGTAATCAGTCGGGCAGAGAACATGCCCACGCTTGCTGCCACCGCCCGTTCCCTGAAATGGGCGCCGGGAATGATGGTATAAAAGGCAGGGACACCAAGCCCCTCATGCATGGTATCAATTGCCAGGATGTCAAAATTTTTATCTGCCAGGGTCTGGAGCAGGTTTTCCACTTCAACCCGGATATTGTCGCTGGAAAGGTTGGGCAATTCTTCCATGTCCACCATGGTATCAGGATCCGTGATAAAACGGGCCTTTTCAATATCTGTGAATTTGGGAAGACCAGATGCCACATAATTGGATCCTGTGTTAAAATCGCCGGCCAGCTGTGCGGTCTCTGTCAGGGCCCGGCTCATGGCCTTCTGGGGATCCGGGGAGGTGCCGGCTGTCCAGACAATCTCGCTCATCCCAGGGAAAGTGGCAGGGTCCCAGGCCAGAACACCAATGGTGGGAATGCCGGTATCCAGGGAAAAATCAGTGGCATAGACCTCTATCCCCTGTTTTTTGTATTTTGCCAGCAGTTCTTTTACAAGGGGGTCGGTGAAGGAGGAAAGCCGTATGCCTGGAACATTGCGGTTTTCGTGGCTTACAATGGAGGAGGTGTGACGCTCCACTAATTCGCAGATTCCCTGACTTAAGGCTTCTTCCGTACAATTGCCCGCACTGGGCCCGTTGAACTCATTGATCATGTAAAACCAGTTAAAAGGGATGAGGACTTCCTTTTTCAGGGTCAGGTTGTATCCCTTTGTCCATTGAAGGGGTAATTGATCAAAAATGGGTTTGACCTTGAGGGCATCGCTCTCTGTGTCATGGACGGATTTGATGATCTGGGAAAAATCAAGTCCTTTGTCCCCAAGTTCTGCAGGGGTGGCATAAATAAAGTTTTCTTCCTTGTTTACAAAGGAGAAAAAGCTGAACCGTTCCCCCAGTTCCATGACAGCACTGGCCTCGGATTGATCCGGGGTCCCGCCTTTGCCCATCTGTTTGTTGGTGCCTGTCACCTGCTGGGCATCGGCCCCGCATTCAGAGAAAAAGACCGGTATGTCCAGTCTGCCGTTATCAATTCTCCGGGTCTGACTTAAAATGTCCAGATCCAGGTTTGCTGTTTTTTCTTTGAAGCGTTTGACTGTCTCTGCCGGAGACATGATCTTGTCCTGATCGTAGGTATAGCCCTTTTTGGCGTCCTTTAATTGAATTTTATAACCCATTGTCCTGCCCTTCTGTGAATATTTACGTTTGCATGGAGCCTATCAACTATTCAGCTAATCAATCTAATCAACCAAGGCAATATTATCACCGACCTTGATGATGCCCCCTTTGAGAATCTTTGCAAATACACCTTCTTTGGGCATAATGCAATCCCCTGTGCGATAATAGATGGCACATTTTTTGTGGCATTCTTTCCCGATTTGGGTGATTTCAACCAGGGCATCTTTACCAAGTGTTACCCTTTGGCCGACGTTCTGGGATTTCCAGTCAATACCTGTGGTGGCCAGATTTTCGGCAAAATCACCAAAGTTGAGTTTAAACTCTTTGGTGCTGATCCTTTCAATGCTTTCCGCGGCCAGAAAACTCAGCTGCCGATGCCAGTCTCCGGCATGGGCATCCTCTTTTATGCCGTGGTTTTCAACGAGTTCAGCCTGGTCAATACATTTTTTTGTGGTGCCTTTTTTCTTGCTTATGGCGATGGAGACTATTTTCACGTTCTTTCCCCTGTTCATCATTGGGTTAATATTTTTCCGTGGTAGTGTATATCACAATGTAGTATATGGTTTCAATATAAAAACGCCGGTGTCAACCAGGTTGAATAACGTTTGGCTACAACCTATCAAGATATTTGCCGTATCCTTTAATTTCAAGCTTCTCTTTTGGGATAAATCTCAAGGATGCAGAATTGATGCAATACCTCAGCCCGGTGGGCTTTGGACCATCGTCAAACAGATGTCCCAGGTGGGAGTCCGCATTTTTGCTTCTCACCTCGGTTCGAACCATGAACAGGCTTTTATCTGTTATCTCTTTAACCTGGACAGGTTCAAGGGGTCTTACAAAGCTTGGCCACCCGGTCCCTGAAACAAATTTATCCCTGGAAGAGAAAAGCGGTTCTCCAGAAAGGATATCCACGTAAATTCCCTCTTTTTTATTATCCCAGTATTCATTGCTAAAGGGGGGTTCTGTCCCGTTTTCCTGGGTGATCCTGTACTGGAGCGGGGTCAATTTTTGTTTTATCTCAGCATCACTTGGTTTTGACCAGGAGGACATTTTCATGGATGATTTTTCTTCCATTATCATTGTTTTATTCTCTATATTTTTTTCCCAGGCTTTTTCTAAAAACTGGTCCCTGCCGGAATTCCAGCGGTAATATTTATACCGGTATGAATGATTTTTATAATAATCCTGGTGATACCCTTCGGCGCGATAAAATTTTTCAAGTTTTGTAATGGGTGTGACAATGGGTTTGTCAAACACCATGGATGCCGCCAAAGCTTTTTTTGAGGCCATGGCCTGCTCCTTTTGACCCTTACCATGGTAAAAAATTTCCGACCGGTACTGGGAGCCTCTGTCCACAAATTGTCCTTCCGGATCGGTGGGGTCATGGTGCCGCCAGAACATCTCTAAAAGTTCCCTGTAGCTTACAACTTCGGGATCATAGTGGACCTGTATGGTCTCGGTATGGCCGGTGGTTCCGCCGGACACTTCCCCGTAGGTAGGATCTGTTTTATGGCCTCCGGCATATCCGGATATGACCTCCTTAACTCCTTTTACCTTCTCAAAATCAGACTCTGTGCACCAGAAGCATCCTCCGGCAAAGGTGGCTGTTTCCATATTTGTTTCCATATCCTCCTGTTTTTCAGCAAAGGATTGATATCCAAAGAAAAATACTACTGCAATAATTATCATGGGCATCATCATTTTTATTTTCATGATAGTTTTCCCTATTTATTATTATCCTCATCCACCAGAATTTTTCGCTGCATTGCCCTTGTCTCCTGTGAAAAATTGTTGAGAGGGGGGTCTTTCAAGATCAAGGCACCGGTCTATCTTTGCTGCCAGGTCCCTGGGCAGTTCGTGGCTGGCAAATGCCAGGGCAACCCCCTGCTCTGCACGGGTGTCCAGGGTATAAAGCTGTTGGCAGTCGGAGCAGTCCTTTTGATGTGCCATTTCTTCGGGGCTGTCCTGCTTATTGCCATCCCGGGTTCGCAGCCAGTGGTGAAATGTTTTACACTCCATGTTTTGGATATTGCCGTTTAAAATTAATGTTTAATATCTTTTGTTTGGTATGGGCCATTTGTTTTAATAAACTTTTTTTTAACCCTTCCCTTGCCCGGGTCAGCCGGGACATGACGGTTCCCATGGGGATATCAAGGGTGTTGGCAATGTCCTTGTAAAGCATGCCATCCATATAGTAGAGGGTCAAGACTTCTCTGTATTTTACGGGAAGCTTGTCAATGGCCTTTTGCAGCCCTTTTATTCCGGATTTTTCCACAAGGATTTCTTCTGCATCCTTTTGCTTTATTTGGTTTTTCAAAAATTCAATATAATAGGTTTCAGACAGCCGCTGCTGGTTTTTATTTTTTTGGCAGTTTTTCAGAAAATTGTTTCTCAGTATTCTCAACAGCCAGGGCTTGCACCTGGAGGGTTCCTTTAACTGGTGAAATTTATTAAATGCCATCAGATAGGTTTCCT
>PIVS01000799.1 GCA_003353855.1 Desulfobacteraceae bacterium | reverse complement strand
GCCGGTGATTTTGTCACCGGTGCTTCCGATGTGATTTCCGCCATTGCAGGCGGACGGCAGTGTGCCCACGGGGTGGATGAATATCTCACAGGATTGTCCAGGAAGAAAAAAGTGGTCCGTCTGGAATCCCATGTATCCACAGACAGGCAAAGGTCCTATGATTTTATTAAAAAGGTTGGGATGAACACCCTTGATATGGAAGGCCGCCTCCAGGGCGGCACCAATGAGGTGGAAACAGGGTATGGGGCAGACCAGGCCCATGAGGAATCCAAGCGGTGCTATCTGTGCAATCTAAAATATGAGATTGATCCGCTGACCTGTATCTATTGTTCTGCCTGCATTGATGTGGCACCCAAGGACTGTATTAAGATGGTCGAAACCATTCCCATCAATGAAGAAGGAAGCTATGGTGAATACCAGGAATCATCCAAGTGGAACCGGGTGGTTTCCATTACCATAGACAATCATGCCTGTATTCGGTGCGGTCAGTGTTATGCTGCCTGTCCCATGGATTGCATCAGCGTGACCAAGACAGAGTTGCTGGAAATCGATTTAGACGAATAAAGAAGCATACCGGAGGAACAATGCCAAAGAACGATCATTACGTCATCATCGGGAACGGACCGGCAGGCAATAATGTCGCTGCCTTTTTGAGAGAAAATGATAAAGACGCAAGAATAACAATTATCTCCGATGAGAATATTCCCTTCTACTATAAACCCGGACTCACCCGGTATATTGCCGGGGATCTGACGGCTTCCGAACTTATGGTAAAAGGCCTTTCCTTTTACCGGGAAAAAAATATACGGCTGAGGCTGGGGCAGAAAGTTGACAAAATTGATTCTGAAAGAAAAATCGTATTTCTTAACCACATGGAAGAAGTTCACTATACCCAACTTGTGATTGCCTCGGGCTCCAGGGCCAGAGTGCTGCCCTCCATGCGGTCCTATGCAGCCTGCCTCAAACATATTACCACCTACAACCAAGTCATGGAATTTAAGGACCAGATCCAGGCGGCCAATGAGTTTTTTGTTTTTGGCGGCGACCTGGTGGGATTCAAATTTATAAACATGCTGCGAAAAATGAACAAGCAGGTCTTCCTGCTCATCTACCCAAATGCCTTCTGGCCCTTCAACCTCACCGATGCAATGCAGAAGACCATTGTCAAAAACCTTAGTCGCAACGGGGTAAATGTCCTTGCCAATGATGACATCAGCCAGATCGTAGAAAATGAAAACAGGTATCAAATATTAACGGAAAAAGGTTTGGAAAAACATGTGGACTTGGTTTTTTCTTTTAACGGGCTGATTCCCAGTGTGGACTTTGCCAAGGGTTGCGGTCTGGACATTGACCACGGTATTCTGGTCAACGAAAGAATGCAGACAAATGTGATTGATATCTATGCCTGCGGCAGCTGTGCCCAGATTTACAATCCAAAGATCAATTCTTATACCACTTCCATTGGCTGGCCCAATGCCGTGGCACAGGGGGAGGTAACTGCCATGAATTTGCTGGGTGACCATCGTGTGATTGAACCTGTGGGCCGTAAGTATTTTGATTTGGAAGGGGTGAAAATCAAAACCACCTGGTGGGAAAAGGTTGAAGATGTTTGATCTATTTAATTGCCATTATGGGGATACACATTCATGAAAGATATTAATATTGTAATTGAAATCTGTGGTAGTGCGGGGGAAGGCACCATTTCTGCCGGAGAAATT
>PIVS01000255.1 GCA_003353855.1 Desulfobacteraceae bacterium | reverse complement strand
TTTATTTAGTATATTAAGTTTGGCTGGGGCGAGAGGACTCGAACCTCTGAATGCAGGGATCAAAACCCTGTGTCTTACCACTTGACGACGCCCCAGTACTTTAAACTCAAATCTCAGCGTTTTAAGGAGGTCAAAAAAATCTTTTCAGGCCCCCCGGACCATTTTCTTGCAAGCAATCCATATGCTTTCCTTGCATCCCCCGGTCCTGCAAAAAGAGCAAAAAGAGACGAGCCGCTTCCAGACATATATACATTTCTTTGCAGCAAAAACTCCATTTCTTCTTTAGCAGAGGCGATCTCAGGATACAAACTGCATGCCGACGCTTCCAGGTCATTATGCAATCTCTCCCTGCTATCACCCCCCTGCCCTTCTACCAACACATTCAAACCAGTAGTCATATTATAATTGCGCCAGGATGTCAATCTAAAATCCATATTTTTAAAAACATTTGAAGTTGAAGCGGACACACCAGGATCACATAAAACCAGATACAATTCCGGCAGATCATCATATTTTTTTAAGATTTCCCCCACCCCAGTTGCCAGGGCAGGCCTCCCAAAAATAAAGAAAGGAACATCAGCCCCCAGTTGGAGCCCCAGCCCCATGAGTTCCTCCCGGGAAAAAACCGCCGAACAATGATCGTTCAGGGTTGTCAATACCGTGGCGGCATTGCTGCTGCCTCCGCCAAGACCGCCCCCCACCGGTATCTGCTTTTTAATTTGAATGGAAACCCCGTCCAGGGGAGGCCTCCCCCTTGTTTTTTCATAGGCAGAAAAGAAAAGAGCCGCTGCCCTGTATGCCAGGTTTGTCTCATCACCAGGCACATCGGGATGATCACAGGAGACCCGGATACCGCTGCCCTCAAAACAAAACTCCATTTCATCCCGGAGGTCGATCCGGGCCATCAAAGAATAAAGCTCATGAAACCCGTCATCTCTTTTTCCGGTAACATGCAAAAAAAGATTAATCTTGGCAAAGGATAATTTTTTCAGGCTTACACCTTTGCCTCGACATAGGCCAGACGAAGCTCACTGAGCAGGGTTTTTAACAGGTTATCCTCATCATTGGTTAAATTTCCCAGGGTTTTTTCTTCCAGCATGGCAATCATATCAATTGTATGCTGGGCCAGATCAAGGTTTATTGATTTTTTACCCGTTGACGGATCTTCCACCTTTCCCAGCTGGACAAGCCCGGATGAATACAAAGACAAAATAAAACTTGAAAAATCAATTTTGGGCATGGCTTCCCTGGCTTGGGCCCCCTCCCCCTCCTTCATTGTAAATCCATCTCCTTTTGGCATCCTATCTCTCCTTTCGATTATTATTAGGGCTAATATTCAAGCCGAATAACGATATCAGCCACAGTTGTACCCTCGCCTTCTCCATGGACAAAAAGCGGATTAATATCCAACTCCACGATCATGGGATGATTATCCACCATGGCTTTTAAAGACACAATATTTTTTTCAACGGCTTCTATATCAGAGGGCGCTTCCCCCCTCACCCCCTTAAGAATGGGATATCCTTTTATGCTTTTCACCATTCTTCTGGCAACATTCCTGCCCATGGGAGATAAACGAAAGGCCACATCCTTATAAACCTCAACAAAGACACCCCCAAGCCCGAACATGACGGCATGACCAAATACAGGGTCCTTTGTCACCCCCAGGATCACTTCCTTACCCCTGGGGACCATTTTTTGAACCAGAACCCCTGTAAGTTCGGCCTCGGTATCATAGGCCCTGCTGTTTTCCATGATGATTCCAAAGGCCTGTTCAACCCCCTTTGCATCCCTTAATCCAACCCTTACACCACCGGCATCCGATTTATGTAAAATCTGGGGAGAGACAATCTTCATAACAACCGGATAGCCAATTTCATCTGCAATTTCCACCGCTTCTCCAGCCGTTTTTGAAAGGGCCATGGGAATGGTTTTAAACCCGTAACACTTGAGTATCTCATTGCCGTCCAGTTCCCCCAGCACCCTTCGGCCATCTGCCCTGTATTTTTCCAGAATGGCTGAAGCCTTTTCCTTGTCATAGACCAGTTTATACTGGGGAAGTATTTTTCTAAAAGACCACTTCATGCCCTCCCTCAAAGCCCCCAAAGACCTGGCTGCACTCTCCGGAAACTGATACACTGGAACCTTGTGCTTTTGCAGCAGCTTAACACCGTCGGATACATCCACCACCCCCATGAATGCACACAAAATAGGCTTAATGCTATTTCTTGCAATATTAACAATGGCCTCGGCCGTACCAATGGCATCGGTCATGGACTGGGGCGTCAGAATTATCAGCGCCGCATCCACCCCCCGGTCGGCCAGAACCGTTGCCAGGGTATTTTCATACCTGTCCTTGGCAGCATCCCCGATCACATCCACGGGATTATGAAAATTTGCAGTTGCGGGCAGATATTTTTCCAATTCCCTGACCGTGTCTTTTGAAAGTTTGGCCAGGGTCAACCCGGACTGTTCGCTCATATCCGTGGCAATAATACCGGGGCCGCCCGCATTGGTTACAATGGCAATCCTGTCACCTGTGGGGTGTTTATTGGAAGCAAAGGCCTGGGCATAATCAAACAACTGATTTACGGTTTTACACCTCAAGATCCCTGACATTGTAAATATCCCGTCATAAATAGCATCGGAACCGGCAAGAGCTCCGGTATGGGAAGCTGCGGCTGCGGCTCCTGCAACAGATGATCCGGATTTAATAGCAATAACATGGGTGGGGTTGGTGCCCGAGGTCATCGCCCTGACTTCGGTCACAAATTCTTCGGAAGTCCTGGATAATTCTTCCATATAGATCATCACCACATCGGTATCCGGATCCCTATGGTAATACCGCAGCAGATCAAGTTCATCGACATCTGCCTTGTTACCTATGGAAATGAACTTTGAAAATCCAAACCCCTTGTCAGCAGCATAATCCAGAACTGCCGTACAAAGAGCACCGCTCTGGGAAATAAAAGATACATTGCCGGGTTTGGGCATCCTGACAGAAAAACTGGCATTCAGGGAAACCTTTTTGGAAGGGTTGATCACCCCGAGACAATTGGGCCCCACAAGCCGGACACCGGCATCGACGCATATTTTTTTTATCTGAATCTCGATTTGCGCCCCTTCCCCGCCCACTTCCTTAAAACCTGCGGACACAATTACGATCCCCTTTACCCCCTTTGAAATACACTCCTGGACAGACCCAAGGGCCGCCCTTGGCGGTAAAATGATCATGGCAAGATCTATGGGATCCGGTATGGCGGCAATACTGGTATAACATTTTACACTTAAAACCGATTTGGCCTTGGGATTTACCGGATACAAGGTACCCGTATACCCTCCGGAAAGAATATTGGCAAAGATATCATGCCCGACCTTCCCCTTCTGAGTTGACGCCCCGATAACCGCAATTGTTTCCGGAGAAAAAATTGCATCCATCTTATCCATGTTATTGCCCCCTAATTCTCTATATAAATAAATTTAAATGTTCTCTGTTTGGTTATAAAATATTATCTTTGGACCGTAAGTAAAGGGAAGAGGAAAAAAAATCGAGCAGAACACAAAAACCATTGTCCCGCAAAATAAAACCGTCGATATCACCCCGGGCAATATCGACGGTTTTTTCTAATATCAAACAGACAAAAACCGCCTGAAAGATCAATTATCCTTGTCTTATCCCAAACTCAATTGAGCGGACCTAAGGGTGTTTTTCATGAGCATGGCAATGGTCATGGGACCAACACCACCCGGAACCGGTGTGATTGCGCCGGCAATTTCCTTGGCAGCCTCAAAATCAACATCTCCCTTGAGGATTGCTTTTCCGGTTTTTTCATTCATGCCAACACGATTCACCCCAACATCGATAACAGTGGAACCGGGTTTAATCCATTCGGGTTTAACCAGATCCGGCACGCCGGCTGCAACGATTAGAATATCGGCCCGCTTGCAATGGGCAGCAAGATCGCGGGTCCGGGTATGAACGATGGTCACGGTGGCATTTGCACCCACACCTTTCTGGGCCATCATCATGGCAATGGGCTTGCCGACAATATTGGATCTTCCGACCACTACTACTTCGGCTCCTGAAGTTTCAGTGCCGGAGCGAATGATCATCTCCTGGATACCCGCGGGGGTACATGGCAAAAACCTGGCTTCGTCTCCGCCGATCATCAAACGCCCCACATTGACAGGATGGAAGGCATCCACATCTTTGTCAGGGTTAATGGCAGTGAGAACCTTTTTGTCATCAATCTGTTTGGGCAATGGAAGCTGAACCAGAATACCGTGGATATCCGGATCATTATTATACTTGTCAATCAAGGCAAGAAGATCTGCTTCTGAAATATCTTCGGGCTGGTCATCCTGGATCTCATGGAAACCAAGGCTGATGGCAGTTTTAACCTTCAAGGTCACATAGCTGATGGAAGCGGGACTTGATCCCACAAGAATAGTAACAAGCCCGGGCACCTTGCCGGTTTTTTCTTTCATCTGATCGACTTCCTCTTTGATCTCAGCGAGGATAGCCTTTCTTATTTCAGTTCCGCTAATAATTTGCGCAGTCATATTTTTTCTCCTGATGGCTTTTATGATCAATAGCCGGTCCCGGGCAAAACTGCCCGGGACCGGTTATCTCTATATATAATGAAGGATGGGTTAGAATACGCCCTGAACCTTACCGGTTTCCACATCCACATCCACTCTCTTGAATGCCGGGTTGGAGCCGGTACCAGGCATCAGACTGATGGCACCTGCCACGGGAACGATAAAGCCGGCACCGCCGTAAGTGAGGACTTCTCTGATGGTCAGTCTCCAGTTTGTGGGAACACCCTTAAGGGCCGGGTTATCAGACAGGGAAAGATGGGTTTTAACCATGCAAAGGCCAAGACCTGCCAATTCAGGATCTGCCTGGATTCTTGCAAGGGCAGCATCCGCTTCTGCAGAATAGTCAACACCGTCTGCTCCGTAAACTTCCTTGGCAACCAGTTCAATTCTTTCTTTGACCGGCATATCCAGCTCATATAGAAATTTGAAATCGGATTTTTCTTCACAGGCCTCAACAACAGTTTCTGCAAATTCAATGGCACCGTCTCCGCCATGTTCCCAGTGACGGGAAAGAGCAACCCTTGCACCCTCAGCTTCGCAAAGTTCACGAACCTTTGCAATCTCACCATCTGTATCTGTATAAAATGCGTTAATACAAACAACAGGAGAGATACCAGCCTTACGAACATTTTTAATGTGATGGATAAGATTACAGCATCCCTTTGCCACCCAGTCAACATTTTCAGTAAGGTATTCTTCGGGCATGGCTTTGCCGGGAACAGGAACAGGCGCGCCACCATGGCACTTAAGGGCACGGATGGTTGCAACAACAACGGCGCAATCGGGCTTAAGACCTGAATAACGGCATTTGAGGTTCCAGAATTTTTCAAACCCGATATCCGCACCAAAGCCTGATTCTGTAACATGGTAGTCAGCAAGTTTTAGTCCGACTCTATCAGCAATAACAGAGCTCTGACCAATGGCGATATTGGCAAAGGGACCGGCATGTACAATAACAGGCTGGCCTTCAAGGGTCTGCATCAAAGAGGGATTTAAGGCATCCACCATCCAGGCTGTCATGGCGCCGGCCACCTGAAGATCTTCCGTGGTAACAGGTTTGCCTTTCTTGGTATAGGCAACAACAATCTTACCCATTCTTTCGCGCATATCTTTTAAATCATTTGCAATGGCAAGAATCGCCATAACCTCTGAAGACACGGCAATACCAAATTTTGATTTCATCATGAAACCGTCGGATTTACCGTTAACGCCGTCAATACCAATAATAATATTACGCAGGGACTGGCAGCAGAAATCCATGATCCATCCCATTTCAACTTTTGTGGGATCGATATCAATACGTTTCATGCCGGAAAGCCTTTCCAGCTGTTCGTCTGTATAGTTTCTTTCATGCTGGAGGCGGGAAGTCAGTGCAACCATTGCCAGGTTATGGGCATTCATGATCGCATTAATATCACCGGTAAACCCTAAAGAAAATGGAGTCAAAGGAATACACTGGGCAAGACCGCCGCCGGCTGCAGAACCCTTGATATTCATGGTGGGTCCGCCGGATGGCTGACGAATGGCGGCACACACACTCTTACCGATTTTACCAAGTCCCTGAACAAGTCCCATACTTGAAGTAGATTTCCCTTCTCCCAGAGGAGTAGGTGAAATCGCGGTCACATCAATGTATTTTCCGTCGGGTTTGTCTTTAAGCCGGTCAAGAACCGCTCTAAAATCTATTTTAGCAATATAGTGACCCTGGGGAAGAAGCTCTTCTTTGGTAAGCCCCAGTTTATCACCTATTTCATAGATGGTGAGCATTGTTTTTTCTGCGTCTTCTGCAATTTCCCAATCTAAATGCTTGGTTGGATCTAATGCCATGGTTTACTCCTTTAATGATTTGGACTCTTAAGAAACGAGCCTGTGAAAAAATATTATATGAAACCAAGTCCAGCGTTTTTTTTGTCTTAAACAGACTAACTGAATAACCTACCTATATAAATAAAAGCAAAAAATCAACTTTTTTTCATAAATAAACCCCATTGTCCTATAATTAATCTATTTTAGAAAAATTATGGTTTTCCACTAAAAGTTTAATTATTTTTAGTAAAGCATACAAAAATTAAATAAAAACAATCAAAAGCTACAACATCTTCCATTCTTTTTCAAAATTGCGAGAAAAAACATTTTCGCATATACGATTTGAATTTAGAAACTAAATGGAATTCAATGGGCTGCGACATTATTTTGATAGCTTACCAAGCCTTGATATCACTGGTATTCACGCATTTTCAGCCCTGTTTCAATAAATACACTCATCTATTGACAAAAAACCATACAAATTATAAATCATATGCTGTTATCAATTTAGCAACCTTAATATAGGGTAAATATATGGAAACAAGTATCAAAGCTGTTTTATCTACGTTTG
>PIVS01000254.1 GCA_003353855.1 Desulfobacteraceae bacterium | reverse complement strand
ACCAGATGGGGGTGGGCCCGCCAGAATCCGTTTTCGGATATATCCCAGGATTTGGACCCGGAATCGGAATTGGCCCAATGGGGTTTAAATGCATCAAAAATAAATACCCCGCCGGGTTTGAGGGCCCTGTATATCTTTCCCAGGAGCCTGTGCCGGTCATCCGGGTTCAGCACTCCGAGGTCACAGAAAATCATCATGATAAGATCATATTGGTTCTCATGGTCAAGGCTCAGATAATCCTGGGTAAGATATGTGATGTCCAGGCTTTTTTGCCCGGCAGACGCCTTGGCATGGGCGATAGAGCCGGATGAAAAATCCATCCCCGTAACCTGGTGCCCTTTTTGGGCCAGGCGCTCGGTATACAATCCAGGGCCACAGCCCAGGTCCAGTATGGCCGATGGCTTTGCTGGTGCCTGGCCAAGGATCCAGTTGACGGTGGCCTCAATGGTCGATGCCTTCCGGCTGGCCAGATCCGTATCCTGGCTCAGATGCACATTCAGAAGTTGTTTTGATATATGGTCGTCCGTCCACATGATGGCCGTACCAGGTGTGTAAATTTCCGGTTTCTTACTTGTTTGAATAAGGTCTGTAATATTCATGATTATTCACCTTTCCGGCGGTATGATGCCCGGTACAAAAATAACACGAGCGGGTCCACCGGTATTGTATGTAAAATTAAGTTGGAAAATAAGCAGGCAGAGATAGTTTTGACTCCAGGTGCGGAACCTGTACTGCTGCTTTATAGAAAAAACATATGTGAGATTAGTTACGTTTCATGGGGGCTGATATATGATCAAAGCCAATGCAAGTCAACAATTTTATTATAGGGATGATAAAATAGTCTATACAAGATGTGGTAGTCTGGAAATATTTTAAAAGCCCGGACTGGTGAAAGAAACACTCGGTAAATTGGGGGATTTGACTCGTGCGTGTATATACCATGATTGCTCATACGTAATCTGATTTTAAGTTTGTTTGAGTTTTTTGTAAATTATGACTTTTTGGTCTATAGTGTATCTGTGAATGTTTTAATGATGCAATTTAAATCATTTAGTGTTTATTAAAATATTATTATAAGAAAATAAAACTAAAATAGATTGAAGAATAAAAGAGGTCAAAATTATGATTGATTTTACCCCTTCTGGACAACTCCAAGTAAAAAATCATTCAAAACTCATCATAGTCGTATTTTTAATCCTATTGAGCGGTTTTACAAAAATAGTTACTGCTGAAACATCTCAACCTCGGGTTTTAATTTTGAATGCATATCATCAAGGCGAAGATTGGTCTGATAAACAAATCAACGGGATATTGTCCACTCTAAAAAATAGTTATCCATATTTGATACCGTCCATTGAGCACTTAGATTCAAAGCGTTACCCTGGTTCGAAACATCTGGAGTTTGCAAAAGATTATTTGAAAAGCAAATATCAAGGAAAACAGTTTGATCTTATTATGACTCTTGATAATAACGCCCTAACTCTAATGCTAAAATTCAGACATGAGCTATTCACTGATGTCCCCATCGTTTTTGCAGGTGTTAATGGATACCGACCTGAAATGCTTAAAAATTATAAAAAAATTACTGGTGTTGCAGAAGTTCAGGATATGGAAGGCACTCTCAAATTAGCCCTGAAGATCCATCCTGATACGAAGACCGTGCTTGCTGTTCATGACCATACTTCAAGTGGCCTGGCAGTTCTAAGGGAAATGAAAACCGTAGCTGATAAGTATAAAAGTAAAGTAACCATTGAGTATACGCGAGACGGAGCGGTTGATGATCTTGTGGTACAACTAAAGGCATTAAATAAAGATGCCATAGTCATGCTTCTTACGTATGTTACAGATAAAAATGGCAAAACTCTGACCCGTGAAGAAAGCACCCGTCTCATTACAAGCTCCAGCCCTGTGCCTGTTTATGCCATGCATGAAACTCGTCTTGGATATGGCATAGTAGGCGGCATGCTGCTTGAAGGGACAGAGCACGGGAAACAGGCTGCTGAAATTGCATTGAAGATACTTTCCGGAATTCAAGCAGAAACTATCAAAGTATCAAATAGTCTCTCACGAAAAGTTTTTGACTACAATCAGATCCAACGTTTTCAAATTTCATTAAAGGATCTTCCTCCTGACAGCGTCATTATTAATCAGGCCGTATCTTTTTTTAAAAAATATAAGTCTATACTGATACCTGGATCTATTTTAGTCAGTTTATTGATTCTTATTGTTGCTATTTTGATTCTTTTTATAGTTCGAATAAAAAAAGTTCAGGAGGCTTTACAGAGGAACGAAATTAAGTACAGAACGCTTTTTGAAAATATGGTTCAGGGGGTTTTTTACCAAAAAGCTGATGGAGTCATCTTTGATTATAATCCTTCGGTACTCGAGATATTCGGGTTAACATCTGACCAATTTATAGGCAAAACATCTTTAGCCCCTCAGTGGAAAGTAATTAATGAAGATGGATCTGAATTGTCTGGAGAACAGCATCCTTCTATGGTGGCTTTAAAAGAGGGGCGGCCTGTTTATAATAAGGTCGCGGGCATATTCAACAGTCAAAAAAAAGATTTTGTTTGGGTCATAATTAATGCGATTCCTCAATATAATCCAAGGGAGGCCAAACCATATCAAGTGTTTGTCACAATGCATGAGATTACTGAATTAAAGCAGGCCGAAAGAAAATTACGACAAAGTGAGAAAGACTTAAAGGCCTCACAGCGAATAGCTCATTTAGGCAGTTGGCGTTTGGATCTGACAACTAATCAGGTAGTTTGGACTGAAGAACTTTTCAGGATGTATGGATTTGATCCAACACTTCCTGTTCCACCTTATACTGAGCATATGAAGTTATTTACTTCTGAAAGTTGGGAAAAATTATCGACTTCATTGGCCAGAACCCGCGAAACTGGCATTCCTTACGAACTTGAGTTGGAAACGGTGAGAGCAGATAAAAGCAATGGATGGATGTGGGTGCGAGGGGAGGCAGTAAAAGATTCATCAAGTAACACGATTGGGCTTTGGGGGGCAGCTCAGGACATTACAGAGCGGAAACAGGAGGCAGAAAAATATAAAAAGACCATTGAAAGCTCTATTGATGGATTCTGGATTAATGGCATGAAAGGTGAGTTCCTGGAAGTCAATGAAGCGTATTCCAACATGATTGGATATAACCGAGATGAACTTCTTAAAATGTCCATTATGGATATAGAAGCAATTGAGCATCCAGAAGAAACAAAAAAACGACTTAAGCAAATGATTAAAAATGGCAGCGCTCGATTTGAAAGTAAACACCAACATAAAAAAGGTCACGTTATCGATTTGGAAATAAGTTCGACTTTCACCCACGATAATGGGGGAATGTTCTATGTGTTCCTTCGCAATATAACTGAAAAAAAACAAATGGAAGAAAGACTCAGGCAAGCGCAAAAAATGGAGTCCATTGGCAATCTTGCAGGTGGGATAGCTCATGATTTTAATAATCTTTTATATCCCATTCTTGGATTTGCAGAGATACTTAAAGAAGACCTTCCTTCGGATAGCTCTGAACATGAGAGCGCACAGGAGATATTTGATGCCGGAAAAAGAGGTAGGGATCTTGTTAAACAAATACTTGCTTTCAGTCGACAATCTGAACATAAGATGGCACCTGTCCGGATACAGAATGTGCTAAAAGAAGTTCTAAGGTTAAGCCGTTCAACGATTCCAAGCAATATCGACATCCAGCAAAACATCCAGCAAAACTGCGGTTTAGTAATGGCTGATTCTACTCAAATACACCAGGTTGCAATGAATCTAATTACGAACGCTTTTCATGCTATAGAAGAAAAAAATGGTGTTATACACATAGCGTTAAAGGAAATAACCATAGAAAAAAATGAACTACCTGATAACCAATTACTATCGGGAAAATATGTCAGGTTATCAATATCAGATAACGGAATTGGGATGTCTAAAAATACGAGACACAACATTTTTGAACCCTACTTCACGACAAAAGAGAAAGGCAAAGGGACCGGTCTTGGACTCGCAATGGTTTACGGGATAGTAAAAGAACACGCTGGAGATATCAAAGTGTACAGCGAGCTTGGGGAAGGATCTACCTTTAATATTTATCTGCCTTTAATGGAAAAAACTTCAAAAATAGTAGGTGCTGACCAAGTGGTAGACGCAGAGCCTGGAACCGAAAATATCCTATTGGTTGATGATGAAGCGTCGATTGCAAAGCTTGAGGGTCAAATACTTTCAAGACTTGGTTATCGGGTGACAGTAAAAACGAAAAGCTCTGAAGCTTTAAACATTTTTAAAATGAATCCGGATAATTTTGACTTAGTTATTACTGACATGACCATGCCAGATATGACTGGAGACCGGTTTGCACAGGAAATTTTATCAATAAAACCGAATACGCCAATTATCATTTGTACAGGATTCAGCGAACGGATAAATAAAGAGCGGGTTGAAATTATTGGAGTGAAAGGCTTTATAATGAAACCAGTGCTAAAATCAGTTATGGCCCAAATGGTTCGAAGAGTGCTGGATGAAGCAAAAAATTCATGAAATAAATTCAGGACTCCTGAAATTATGACCTGCATTTTGGCAGGTCATTTTTTTAAACATTGAGTGAAAATGCCATTATTATGGATGGATATATTCTTAATATAGACGGAGCAGGTAACCGGGTTGCAACGATTACGATAGGACCGGACAAAGTCGTATTGGTTGTAGGTGCAAATAAAATGACCCGTAACCTTGATGAAGCTTACACACGCATGGAAACAATCGCCTGTCCTAAAAATGCAAAGAGATAGAATATGCCCAACTCATGCGGTAAAACCGGTGTAGGTATGTATGGATTATAAATCTGACACAAGGATATGCCGAATATATCACCTCCTGAAGTATAAACCCACGATGATAGATATTAGCATTGATACTTTGAACGTCTTATACCAATTATCCATAGGATAATTATCATTAAGTTTGGAATTATAAAAAATTATTCCCTGGGCATTTGAGATTTTTCTTTAAAAACGATACTTACTCTAAAAAATAGCGATAATATTAATTCAATGTTTTTTTGATGGTGAATTTTCGATCCTGTATTGACTTATGACCCTAAAATATGAAAGATCATGAATAATTCGATTTTAAGCCCTCTTTGTACACATGTTAAAGGCCGGGGCGGTGTCAAGGGAACCGTGGGCGCACTCTATCTGCAACCATTGGATGCAGCCAGGTAACGACTGATAGCAACTACCAAAATCTATTATGTGCGTTACATGGATGACATGGTTATTCTGGCCAAAACCAGATGGCATCTGCATGGCTTTGGGGAGGATTAGCCAGGTTTATCTCATCTAAAAGGAGGGGTGAAACGCTGGATGGTCTTTGTTTTAAAACAATTGAAAATCAGCGGATCGTGTCTTGCGAGGGCGTCGGTGTGACCGGTTTCCGACCGGTTACACCACCCGTAAAATCATTCCTGCCGATTTATCCTACTCAATACTTAGTATCGCTCCTGCATCGCTTGCCACATTGTTTTCATATATCGGCGCGTACGTTAATACCAGTACATATGCAAGGTTCTTTTCCATTTCGTCGCCCGTCACCTTTATGCTACGCTACCCTCCAGTCCTAGACCCATACCTGTAACGGATAAGAGCCCCCCTACAACGGCTTTTAACTTTTCATCATCGAGTTCGTCCAGGTGAAGAGGCGCCACAAAATTCACCAAATCCTGTTTGTTTTCTACAGCATCACCTTCGTCAGCTTTTGCGACTAATTTACCGTATGCTTTCTTTAATTGATTCTTGTTCATTTTTTTGCTCCTTTGTTCGATTATACGGATTGGTTTGTAAAAATCTTACGATTACACTCCTCCCATATTCAAGATTAACTTTGACTTAGATTCCTGTTAATATCAAACTACAGCATCTGAGTACCCGTATAACATAGTGTCACAATGTGGTATGTCAAGTCCAAATAGTTTGGTTGCTAAATTATTGTTTGTTCCAAACCAATATATCAGATTATTCTGAAAATTAATCAATTCCCTATGATTTATCAGTATATTCCAATGCCTTGTTTTTGTTAAAGATATTGCTGCTCAGGGAATATGGGACATTGCTGACAAATTGTGTAAACTAATTTAAGAATCACGAACAATGAACAACAACGGATATCATACGAAAACTAGTAAAATTAATGTGCTATGATGCCATCCTTAATAACGTATCGATACACCGCACAATTCAGATCTGTTTCATCCTTCTTAACCAGGCCCGCCGGAACAAGGAGCCGAACCGGATCTCCACCCCACAACTCCAGCAACTTATTTGGACCATTTCCATATTCATTACCTTATTGCCTGTGGAGCCCTTTCATTTGACAAAAAGCGTATTTGAACAATGATCTAGTTCTGCCTGGGAAACCGGGAATATATAAATCCACACAGGAGTTTGAAAACTTTATTCAGTCACTTTTTAAAGTAAAGTGGAACACCTGTGCGAAGCGCCGCTTTGCCGGACCTGAATAAGTGCTCGAGTATCTTGGCCGCTATTATGCGAAGCAAAACATTATGCAAAGTAAAAAGCGAAGCAACACTGTTCAGGCAAACGATGCTTGTAATTACTTTGCATAAAATAATTTCATTTCAACTTACACAATCCCTGAAGCCAAGCAATTAAATCTTTATCATTTTTCCACGGAGGAAGATCTGGGATTACCGCATTCGCTTGTTCAAATGTTAAATTGGGGAAATTAAACAAATATAAGCTGAAGACCGAATCTGCAATTCAGAAGCGCTGTGATACTATTCTAAAAAAATACCGAACCGCAGATTTTTTTCAATGCACGATCATCAACGACCCAATCACCATTTCTAAAAACAATAAGAAAGGCCGTCCGGCAAAAGATGAAATTCCTGAAAAAGTAGCTATCGTAACGGACAATTACAGCATTCAACTCCGGTTCGATCAGCCTGCATTTGACGAAGAACTGGGCCGGTGTGG
>PIVS01000253.1 GCA_003353855.1 Desulfobacteraceae bacterium | reverse complement strand
AACAGGCAGGGCCCGGAGTTTATACAAGATGAGGCAATTGAATTATGCCGCCTTATTTAGTATACTGTATTTTTATTGGAATTCACGTTAACCCTTCTGGAGCCTTTGGACGTCCATGTTTCTTCCCACCACCCCAAGCGAGTTAAACAAACTTAGTATCAAACAACTGGACATTATTCTGGTCACCGGAGATGCCTATATTGACTCTCCATTCATGGGCGTGAGCCTAATAGGCAAAGTTCTTGCGGACAAGGGATATCGTGTGGGCATTATTGGCCAGCCTGATATTGAGGGGCCCGGCGACATTTCCCGGCTGGGGCAGCCAAGGCTTTTCTGGGGGGTTACCGCAGGGGCTGTGGATTCCATGGTGGCAAATTATACAGCGTCCAAAAAAAGAAGACAAAGGGACGATTACACCCCCGGCGGCATCAACAATTGCCGGCCGGACCGGGCGGTGATTGCCTATGCCAACCTGATCCGACGATACTTCAAACCAACAGTTCCCATTGTTCTGGGCGGGATTGAGGCCAGTCTTAGAAGGATTGCCCATTATGATTTCTGGTCAAACAAAATCCGGCGCTCCATCCTCTTTGATGCCCGGGCGGATTTTTTGGTCTACGGCATGGCACATGCCAGCATCCTTAACCTGGCTGCGGCTTTAAATAATGAAGAGGATACCCGGAACATCCCTGGAATAGGATATATTTCAAAAGAGAAAAAAGGGATTGAGCTGCCTGGCTTTGAAGCAGTCCAAAAAGACAAGCATCAGTATATTGAGAGTTTTAAGCTTTTTTATGCCAACACAGACCCTATCACGGCAAAGGGAATCTGCCAGGAGCACAACAACCGGTACCTGGTCCTGAACCCGCCGGAAAAATACAGCACCACAGCAGAACTTGACGCCATCCATTCCCTTGATTTTGAGCGGAACCTTCACCCCTATCATCGAGACAAAGGCTCGGTCAGGGCCCTTGAAACCATAAAATTTTCCATCCCCACCCATTACGGATGCTATGGGGAATGTAACTTTTGCGCCATCACCGTCCACCAGGGCAGAACCGTGAGACACCGGAGTGAAGCATCCATAATAGCCGAAGCAAAATCATTTACCCGGGACAAGGATTTCAAAGGATATATATTTGATCTGGGCGGACCCACTGCAAATATGTACGGGTATGAATGCAAGAAAAAATTAAAAAAAGGGGCCTGCCGGGACAAGCGCTGCCTATTCCCAAAAATCTGCGAAAGCCTTGCCCCGGATCATTCCCCACAGATCAGTTTGATCCGCAAATTGGAACGGTTGCCCGGTATTAAAAAGGTGTTTGTCAACTCCGGCATCCGGTATGACCTGATTTTAAATGACAAAAAACATGGGAATGCCTATCTTGAAAAACTCACCCGGGACAACGTCTCTGGCCAGATGAAGGTGGCACCAGAGCATACGGATAAAAAAGTGCTCAACCATATGGGTAAGCAGGGGATCGATGATTTGCTTGCCTTTAAGCAGGCCTTTGACCGGCTTTCCAAAAAATCCGATAAAAAACAATTTTTAACCTATTATCTCCTAGCAGCCCACCCCGGATGCGA
The DNA here is from genome assembly GCA_003353855.1 of Desulfobacteraceae bacterium. Classification (GTDB taxonomy): domain Bacteria; phylum Desulfobacterota; class Desulfobacteria; order Desulfobacterales; family Desulfobacteraceae; genus NBML01. The sequence goes on along the minus strand of PIVS01000253.1, from coordinate 5,432 downwards.
CCTAAAGGATATGACCCAATTAAAAAAATTCACCTCTGAAAAGCTTAACATCAACCCGGAGCAGGTTCAGATTTTTACCCCCACCCCCTCCACCTTTTCCACCCTCATGTATTATACCCGATTAGATCCTTTTACCCTGGAAAAAATTTTTGTGGAAAAAAGCCCCCAGGGAAAAGAAAAACAAAAACAGGTGGTAACAAACAAAGCCCGGGAATTTCGGACAAAAAAAAACAGACAGCCTAAAAAGAGCGGCCGTTCCTTCAAATAAAATTTTCACCATAAAATGGGGATAAAAAACAGGAAAGAATCCCCTGTTTTTCCAAGGGCTTCGCCTTCTTCATGGAAAAAAAATGGATAGTTCCTCCCCATTGGAAAAATTTATTGACAAAATCTTTATAATGGTTTAACCATTCTTACACACAACGGAAACTCGCCTTTTTTACCTGTTATTGTAACTTCGGGAGATCGTATGAATAGAATTACAACCCACCCGGTTCTCAGGGTTCCTGACCGGGAAACCGTTTTATTTTACTGGAATAAAACACCATTTTCCGCCGGAAAAGATGAGGTGATTTCCTCGGCCCTCTTTGCCAACGGCATTAAAATATTCGGACACCACCATAAAGACGGCTCTGCCCAGGGAATTTTTTGCGCCAATGGCCAATGTGCCAAATGCACGGTCATTGCCAATGGTATCCCGGTTAAAGCCTGCATGACTAAAGTAACTGAAAACATGATCGTTGAAAGTGTTGAAGGGCTTCCCAAGCTGCCCGAGGTAAATGATACGCCCCAAATCTCCGACATTGAACAACTCACTACAAAAGTGCTCATCATCGGAGGAGGTCCTGCCGGTCTTTCTGCTGCCATTCAGCTGGAAGAAAATGGAATTTCAACCATTTTAATCGACGACAAGGATGAGTTGGGGGGAAAACTGGTGTTGCAGACCCATAAATTTTTCGGTTCGGTTGAAGATTCCCATGCCGGCATGCGGGGCATGGATATCGGCCGGATGCTGTCCCAAAAGGTTGAAGAAAGCTCCAATATTGAGGTGTGGAAAAACAGTACCGCCCTCTATGTGTTCAATGACAAAAAAGTTGGCATCCTCAAGGATGGGGTCTATAAAATAGTCACCCCGAACATGATTTTAAATGCCGCAGGAGCCCGGGAAAAATTTTTACGATTCAAGGGAAATTCCCTTGCAGGAGTTTACGGAGCCGGTGCCTTCCAAACCCTGGTCAACAGGGATCTGGTCAAACCCACCAAACGCCTCTTTATCATCGGCGGCGGCAATGTGGGCATCATCGCAGGGTATCACGCCCTCCAGGCCGGCATCCAGGTGGTGGGGCTTGCCGAAGCCCTTCCCCAGTGCGGTGGATACAAGGTCCATGAAGACAAGCTAAAACGACTGGGCGTCCCCATCTACACCTCCCATTCCATCCTCTCGGCCAATGGCAAAGAATCTGTTTCTTCAGTGACTATTACAAAGATTGATAAAAACTTCACCCCCATTAAAGGAACCCAAAAAAGTTTTGAATGTGATACCATTCTCATTGCCGTGGGACTTGAGTCTGTGTCTGAATTTACACAGGAAGCTGAAAGTGCCGGAATCAAGGTTTTCTCAGCGGGAGATGCCGATCAAATCGCCGAGGCATCCTCGGCCATGTTCAATGGAAAAATAGCCGGATTGAAAATTGTCCAGCAGGCCAAACCCGAAACCCGAGAGATTCCCTCTTCCTGGTATGAAAAGGCAGATATTTTAAAATCCCATCCCGGTCCTGTCCAGGAACTGACCTCCCTCACAAAGGAGGAGGGCATTTTTCCCGTGATCCACTGCAAACAGGAAATCCCCTGTAACCCCTGCAGCACGGTCTGCCCTGAAGGCTCCATCACCATGGAGGGTGATCCCATCAAGGGCCGCCCCCTGTTTGACGGAAAATGCAAAGGCTGCATGAAATGCCTGACCATTTGTCCCGGACTTGCCATTACCCTGGTGGATTATCGGAAAGACAGGGAAAACCCCGTCGTGTTTTTGCCCTATGAGATTTCCAATATTGAGGTACAAAAAAACAATACCATTACCTGCGTGGATGTGGACGGAAATGATCTTGGCAAATACATGATCCTGGGGGCACGGCCCACCAAGGACAGCGACAACACCTGGATCGTCCGGGTAAAGGTGCCCAGACCCATTGCCAAAAAAGTGGTGGGGTTTACAATCCAGGAAAAGGGGGTCTCCGAAAGACTCACAAAAAAAATTCCCCATGACCAAATCCAGGATGATGAAATTGTCTGCCTGTGCGAACGGGTGACAGCCGGCCAGATACGGGATCTTGTCAGGCAGGGCGCAACGGATATGAACCAGATTAAAGCCATCTCCCGGGCCGGAATGGGCCCCTGCGGATATAAAACCTGTGAAAATTTGATGAACCAAATATTTATGGCAGAAAAAACCGCCCGGGAAGACATAGTCAAAAACGTGCGGCGCCCCCTGTATGTTGAAGTACCCCTGGGAAAATTTGCCAATGGAGAAGAGAAATGAAATCCTTTGATGTTATCATTATAGGTGCCGGATCCGTGGGGGTTCCCGCGGCAATGGCCCTGGCCCAAAAAAAAATCAAGGTGGTGGTCATTGATGCCCTGGCATCCCCGGGACAAGGGCAGAACAAAAAAGCCATTGGCGGTATCCGGGCCACCCATTCGGACAAGGGAAAAATTGCCACCTGTCAGAGAAGCATTGATATTTTTTCTACCTGGGAAGAGACCCATGGGGATGATATCGGCTGGCTCCAAAATGGATACTCTTTTCCCGCCTATACCGACAAAGATGCCAAAAAACTGCGGGACCTGATGAAAATTCAGAAATCCCTGGACCTGGATATTGATTGGCTCTCCCCTGAAGAATACCAGGAGCTTGTGCCGGGTATCAATATGAAAAATCTAGTGGGAAGCACCTATTCCCCTAAGGACGGCAGTGCGTCTCCCCTCCTGGCCATCAATGCCTTTTATTTTAAAAGCCTTGAATATGGTGCCCAATACAGGTTTAAAGAAAAGGTTAGCCAAATCTCCATCACCGATACCCAGGTCCGGGTGACAACGGACAAAGGAACCTATACCGCAGCCAAGGTGATCAATGCAGCCGGCAATTATGCCCGTGGGATCGGGCAGATGGTGGATCTTAACCTGCCCGTGGAACCGGACAGCCATGAAGGGGCGATCACAGAACCGGTTCAGCGGTTTTTCGGCCCCATGATCGTGGATCTAAGACCCTCCCAGGATCCAGCCACCGAAGACTCGGCCAATTATTATTTTTACCAGAACAATGAAGGCCAGGTCATCTTCTGCCTGACCCCCAAACACCTGATCAAGGGAACCGAAAGTGAAGCCACCTCCACTTTCCTGCCCCAGGTGGCCAAACGCATGGTCACCCTCTTCCCCAAACTTGCCAACCTCAAAGTCAGACGGACCTGGCGGGGACAATACCCAATGACACCGGACGGGTTCCCCATTGTGGGTGCAACAAAAAAATTTTCAAATTTTATTAATGCCGTTGGCATGTGCGGCCAGGGCTATATGCTGGGGCCAGGGCTCGGTGAATTATTAACCAGAATAGTGACTTCTGAATTGACAGAAGATGATTTAGATGTTTTAAAGCACTTTAACCTATACAGGGATTTTTCAGGAATTGAACACTTCAAATAACAACTATCAGGATATTACATGTTTAAAAAAGCCAAACAAAGCCGTGTATTCCAGGATGTGGTTGAACAGATACAGGATGCCATTTTAGCGGGAACCCTTGAACCCGGCACCAAGCTTCCAGCGGAACGGGAACTAAAAGATATGTTCAACACCAGCCGGGGAACCCTGCGGGAAGCCCTGAGGGTGCTTGAGCAAAAGGGACTCATTGAAATCAAGCTTGGCGTGGCCGGTGGGGCCATTGTAAAACAGATAGATGCCGACCCCATTGTTGAATCCCTGGCGCTTTTAATCCGCTCCGGCGGAGTCTCCCTGGAACATCTGGCAGAATTTCGAATCAAAATAGAAAGCAGCATTGTGGAGCTGGCAGCCCAAAGAGCCACCCCCGAAGATATCCAGGAGATGGAACGGCTTTTCAAACAAGCCAAAACCTATTTTGAAAACCAGGACTGGGAAAACTTTTTAAAAACCGATGAAACCATGCACACCTACATCGGTATCATGTCCCGAAACCCTGTTTTCCAGTTTGTCCAGAAAGTGATCCATGACAATATTCACCAGTATTATGAATCCTATCTTCCCATGAACCATGGAAGAACCCTGGAAAATCTAACCGATTTTAAGAAAATAATCGATGCCATGAAAATCCATGACAGTGCGATGGCGGCTGACATTATCAGGGATCATGTGGAACGGTTTAATATAAAAATGCAAAAACAGACAGATGCACCTGACTGAAAATAAGCCTGGCGGAAACTAAGCCCTGTTCCTGTTTTCATAATGTCGGATGGCTGATTTCACCCCGTTAAGCATGCTGACATTGCCAAAACAAAAATACTTGGTAAAATAATTTTCTTTTAATTTTAAAACCCTGAAGATCTCTTTTTCCGTCATCCCGGTTTTCCATTGGCGGATAATATTTCCATATAGATTTTCCAGATAATCCAGTTTGTTTTGGATATGCTGCCGGCCCTTATGCTGTCTTGGATTATGACTGCAAAGCAGGGTGGAAAAGTCTAATTTTGCAATCTTTTTCAAGGAGTCAATCTGGGTTCCCATATCTTCATCCGCCCTGAAATAACGGATTCGATCCCCCAGGTAAAGATCCCCTGAAAAAACCACTCCCTTTTCCGGCAAAAAATAAACAACATGATCCCTGGCATGGCCCGGGGTGTGAATGGATACCATCTTTCCCAGACTTGTTTCCATGGACCCGGTGGACCCGGAAAACGCACTGACGTCCAAAGGAGTGGTCTTACCCCAGACATAGGACTGGTAGGGCAGTATCCTGTATGGTTTTTTCAGCTTTTCCACGGTCAATGGGTGGCCGAAAACCTGGGTTCCCAGTTTTTTGTGAATCATTGCCCCATTACCGGAATGGTCTTCATGGTGGTGGGTCAAAAAGAGCTGATTCACCTGATTTTCCCGGGCAATGGCAAGGACCTCTTTTCCCATGTGGGACTGTCCCGCATCCATCATGATATAGTCAAATATGTAGCAATAAACCGTCATCAGGGGCGGGCCCGCCAAAGACCAGCCCAACTTGAACCCCCTGATTCCGTGATCAAATGTATAGGATTTGCAAACTCGCATGAATGCCTGTGGCTCCTTTTAAATTTAAAGAATCCATTTCTCTTTTAAGTAAATTAAAATGGCAAGGAAAAACGCTATTTACCTAAGGATATAACTGGCTCTCCCCTTTCCAATGAAACTTCATTTTTAAAATTAAATTTGCC
>PIVS01000252.1 GCA_003353855.1 Desulfobacteraceae bacterium | reverse complement strand
ATCAAGCCAACCAAAGCGGAGCCTGGATTTCATGTGAGACCTTGGTGTTGGATTGTTGAGAGGACTTTCGGTTGGCTCAACAAAAACAGAAGGCTTTCGAGAGATAAAAAGGGAAATATCTTTCAGACACGCTCTAATGATAAGTTATGCTTTCGGACCGTTAATCGGCCGCAAAGGATTTTGCCATTTTTGAAGCGGATCCTGCATCTGCGGAAAAACCGTCAGCGCCGATCTCATCGGCAAAGGCCTGGGTCACAGGGGCTCCGCCAACCATGATTTTGACCTGGTCACGCAGGCCCGATTCAACAATGGCGTCAACAGTCTGTTTCATGGCCGGCATGGTCGTGGTGAGAAGGGCAGACAGGCAAACGATCTGGGCATTTTTCTTTTTGATCTCCTCCACAAAGCTTTCAGGGGCAATATCAACACCCAGGTTATGCACCTCAAGTCCTGCACTTTCCATCATCATGGCCACCAGGTTTTTGCCGATGTCATGGAGGTCCCCTTTAACAGTTCCTATGATAACAGACCCTGGGGAGACATCATCGTCTTCCCCCAGCATGGGTTTGAGAATTTCCACACAGGAGCCCATGACCTGGGCGGCCATGAGGACTTCTGGGATGAACATGTCGCCGGATTCCATTTTTTCACCCACAATGTCCATTCCGGCGATCAGGCCTTTGTTCAGGATATCAGCGGCCGGGGTGCCGGCCGCCAGGGCGTCGTTGACAAGGCCGGTTATTTTGTCTGCATCACAGGCGACCAGTGCGTTGGTCATTGCGCCAAAATCAATCATAATAAATTTTTCCTTATCTGGTGTTATATTTACCCGTCTTGTTATCGTTTTATGGCCTGATTATCAGGCTTGCGCTGAAATCGATTTGTCTAAGGTATCTTCAGCTGTCTTGGTATCCAATTCAGGGGCTGCATCAGTCATCGCCAGCATTTTATGTATCGAAAACATCATCCCTACCATGATGAAGGAAAAGGGGAGGGCTGCAATAACCGAAGCTGTCTGAAGTCCTTTCAAGCCGCCTGTTGCCAGCAACAGCATGGCGATACCGCCGATAATCATTCCGCAGATAAGCTTCATGGGGGTGGTCGGTTCCAATTCTCCCCCGGACATGATCATTCCGATAAAAAAAGCAGCAGAATCAGCCGATGTAATGACAAAGATCAAAAGGTTCAAAAAGATGACGTAGCTTACAATGGTTCCCAAGGGCATACCGCTGAGCAGTACATAAATTCCTGAACCGACATCGGCCTGTATGGAGTCCCACATGGGCAGGGCGCCTGTCATTTCAGCATATATGGTACTGCCGCCCACTATGGGAAACCAGATAACGCCGATGAGGGTCGGGATCACGGTAACCCCAAGAACAAACTGTTTAATGGTTCTGCCCCGGGAGATCCGTGCAACAAATCCACCGACAAAAGGTGCCCAGGCAATCCACCAAGCCCAGTAAAACACTGTCCACCACCCCAGCCATCCGGTTTCTCCGGCTGTCTCAGTCCAGAAGCTCATGAATAAAAAGTTCTGCAGGTAGGCACCCAGGGATTCGGAAATTAAATTGGTGGTAAACAGGGTCGGTCCGGCAAGCCACATAAAAATAAGGACACCGATCATCAGACCGATATTGATGGTGCTCAAATAACGGATGCCCTTTGCGAGGCCTGATACGGCGGAAATGGTGTATGCTATGATCAAAAGGACCAGCATACAGACCAGACCCGTGGTGCCTAAGTCCGCCCCAAAAAGGTGGTTTACGCCGTATTTAATGGATAGCAATGCCATGCCAAGGGATGTGCTCACCCCTGCAATGGTGGCCACCGATGCAAGAAAGTCGATCACTTTTCCCCAGAACCCGTCAACCCGGTCGCCGATCAGGCCGTACAGGGCATTGGCAACGGTGAGCGGCCGTCCCAGCCTGAAGGCGGCAAAAGCAATGGCCAGCCCGATCACAGTATAGATGGCCCAGCCACTGATCCCATAATGCATCAATGTGATCTGCAGGGCCACGGGAATCGCTTCCGGTGTTCCGCCTTTGGCAAGGTAGGGGGTCTGCATGTAATGGTAAAGCGGTTCGGCAACACCCCAAAAAATAAATCCCACGGCAATGCCGCAGCTGAACAGCATGGATATCCAGGAAAACATGCCGAATTCCGGTTTTTCATCATCTTTTCCCAGTTTCAGGCCCCCGTGCTTGCTGAATGCAATGTAAACAACAAAAACAACAAAGGCGGCAACGGAGGTAAGAAAAAACCAACCGAAATTCTTGGTGATCGCCCCCATGAGTGAAGACAAGGTATCGGCGAATTCTTTTGGGAATTTTGCACCGATTAATGCCAGGGCAAGGCTGAAAAATATGGTCACCCCGAATAGTTGAGGATCACATTTACCTAATAGTTTTCTTAACATGTTTCATCTCCTTGTTTTGATCTTTGAGTGGTTATCCGTCGGTAATCCGTCCTATTGCCATTCCCGTTGTCTTCGCTGCTGCCGCATTAATAGGCAGTTTAATTTGTTGCTGTACCCTCCTTTATTACAATGTCGTGCGCCTCCTTCAATCAGGAAGCCTTATTAATTTTTCTGCTGGTTGCCTTTTCAAGAAACCCTTTGAGTTCTTTATCAAGTTCTTCGGGGATCAGGGATTCAGGACAGGTGTTTAACGCCTCCTTCCATTTGGCATTGGCTGTTACACCAACATCCGTGGCCCCGGCTTTTTTCCAGGCCTCATAGGTGTCCCAGTTGGAAACCGAAGGCTGGAACCTGCTGCGGACATGCTTGAACGTATCCGGATGGGTCAAAAAGGTACCGTTGGTTCCAATTTCCTGAATGGCATCCACTGCCATTGCCTCATCGCTGGTATCTGCAATGCCCGAGGTAAAACAGAGCAAGCGTTGAAGAAGTTCCTGGTCAATCATGGTTTTTTCATAGGAAATCGTCATGATGGAATCCAGTATGCCCACACACTCATGGATGATGTGCGCGCCGGACATCATCCCGAGCATCAGGTTCTGCATGGTCTCATACCCGGCCTGGCAGTCAAGGGTCTTGGATTCCGTCATTCCGCACATGGATCGTGTGGGCAGTTGATACAGGTCCAGGGCCAACTGGAGATTGGTGGTGTTGATTAAAAATTGTTCAGGCGGGCTTCCGATGTATCCGCCGGTTTTCATATTTCCCACCGACCCCACAGGGGCGTAAACAACCGGAACTCCTGGACTGATCAACTGCATGAGCACGATCCCCGCAAGGATCTCTACGTTTTGAAGTATGGCCGTTCCAAGCAGGCTCATGGGCCCTGTAATTCCCGCCAGGGCGCAGGGTGTGATCAATACCGGCTGATACCGCCTGGCGTAGGAGATCATGGTCGAAAGGGTCTCATCGCCATAGGCCAGAGGGCTTAAAGGGTTGGCACTGACGGCAATGAAATGCCGGTCCGGGCCCAGTGCTTTTCCTTCAAGTGCCAGCTCCAGCATGTCCAGGGTGGTTTCCACGGTGTCTGTGGGGGCGATGGTTCCCAAAAGCGGCTTGTCCGTATGTTTGATGGATTGATATATCATGTGCAGCGGCCGGTGCTCGGAGACAATATCACTGGGATCAATGGGGAGTCCGCCTGCGATATGGACCACAGGGCTGTTTTGATATAATTTTTGAAGATTCACAAAATCCCTGATCGTGCCCAGCCGCCGGCCCTGGTCCAGATCCTCAACATACACGCATCCGGCAGGCGGTTGCACATGGTATCCTTTGCCCAGGGTGATGGTGTTTGCGGTATTGCGTCCCTGCCATTCAAATGTGCTGGGACAAAGCGCAAGCGCCTTTTCCACATCCTGCTTTGAGAAAAAGACGGTTTTTCCATCCACCTTCAGGCCGTTCTCTTTAAATACGGCCAGGGCATAGTCATTATGGAAAACCACCCCGGTTTCAGATAAAACTTTGAGAGATTTTTCATGGAGCCTGTCAAGGTCGGACTTTGAGACGACTTCAATTTTGGTTTTAAGATTCATCATTGCTGTCCCCTGATATATTTTAAGTTAATTTTTCTTTGAGAATGCGGCCAGGGCCTGTTGGGTTTCCTTGGATCTAAAACAGTGCATCTCAAATTCTTTTTCACAGACAAGTGTATTGGCAAAGCTTGTTTCTGCGGCCATATGAAATAATCGTTTTGCAAAGCCAACGCCCAGTCCTGGCAACTCAGCGATGCTGCGGGCCATAAGTTCAACCTCATTAAATAAACCTTCCTGATCCGTCACCTTTGTGATCAGACCGATCCTTTCGGCCTGCTCTGCGTTAAGGGTTTCACCTGTCAGGTACAAATGCATGGCGCGGCCCATGCCAATGGTGCGTGTCAATAGATAGGTCATAGCGCTGGTGGGGCTCAGCCCGATCTTTGCATCGGGCAGGGCAAATTGAGACTCTTGGGATGCAACTCTTACATCGCAGCACAATGCCAGTTCAAATCCGCCGGCCAGTGCATATCCGTTGACAGCCGCAATAATGGGCTTATCCAGATTGTGCATGTCTTGGCTTAACTGCTGGAACAAAGAAAGGCTTTGGGCCAGGTCCTTTTCAGAGGCACCCTCCATTTCTTTAATATCCCCTCCCACACTAAACGATCTGCCGGAACCGGTGAGAACCATGGCCTTTAAACGATCATCATGGCAGATTGTCTTTATGGTGGAAATCAGTTGCCTGAGCAACTGACCATTCATTGCATTAAGGGCATGGGGACGGTTGAGCGTCACCCAGGCCACAGGACCTTTTTTCTCGAATAAAACGGGATCGTTCATTTAATTGCCTCCTTTGGCTGCATGCAGGGCTTTGAGTTCCTTTTTCAGCACTTTGCCGGTATTGCCGACAGGAAATGCATCCAGAAATTCAACTTCTTTGGGATAGGCCCACGCCTCAAGGTTATTTTTAACATGGTCTTTGATGGATTGGGCAAGTTCGGCAGATGCTGTTACATGTTTTTTGAGGACGACATAGGCCTTGACCACCTCTCCTTTCAACTCATGGGGAATACCGATCACCGCAGCCATTTCAACGGCATCATGCTTTATGATGGTATCTTCTATCTCACCGGGCCCCACCCGAAATCCGCCGGTTTCGATCACATCGTCCTCACGCCCGATAAACCAAAAATAACCTTTTTCGTCCCGGGTCCCGAAATCCCCGGAGAGGAACCACTCCCCTTGATATTTTTGTTTTGTGGCTTGGCGGTTCTGCCAATATCCCAGAAAGAGGCTGGGGTCCGGTTTTTTAATGGCGATCTGCCCATATTCGCCAGGGCCTATCTCTTCACCGTTCCGGCCGAGAATTCCCACCCGGTGTCCGGGGATGGCACGCCCCATGGCGCCGGGAAAGACATCCATGAGCCCTGAACAATTTGAAATGGGAAAGTCGCATTCGGTCATCCCGTAATTCTCATTGAATTCAACACCCAGTGCTGTTTTCCCCCATTCAAAAAGGTCCGCCCCCATGGTTTCCCCCCCAATGGTGATGGATCTTAATTCATCCAGATCATAGTGGTCTTTGGGAATAGGTACCTCTTTTCGAATTATCCGTATGGCCGTGGAAATGGCAAATATGACGCTGACCCCGTACCGGGAGATTACATCCAGCGCTTCATGGGGATCAAAACGGCCGGTTCGCCTGTTTTCAACAATGGTCATTCCAAAGTGAAGACAGGGATAAAGGGCTGCAAAAGAGCCTGCGATATAGGCCCAGTCACAATGGGTCCAGAGCAGATCCCGTTTCTGGGGGAAATTATTCAAGGAAAAACTGAAGTTCACCACTTCGGACAGCAGAAGTCTGTGGGCGTGCAGCGCCCCTTTGGGCTGCCCGGTTGTCCCTGAGGTGTAAATTATGATGGCAGGGTCTTCGGCAAGGGTTGGGACAGGTTTAAAATGTCTGCTGCCCTTGTTCAGAAAATCGTAAAAATCTATCATATCCGGCTGTTCGTCGGCATCCACCACAATGATGTTTTCAAGGTCAGGCAACTGGGCTTTTACGGCCAGCACTTTTTCCAGATTTTTCCGGTCCGTTACCACGAGCTTTGCACCGCTGCTTTCAAGGCGGTATTGTATGGCCATGGTGCCGAACAACTCCAGCAGCGGCAGCAAAATGGCCCCTGACTTATATACTGCAATATGGGTCAGCAGCGTCTCCGGGCATGAGGGCAGGAGCACGGCAACACGGTCCCCTTTGTTGATACCCATGGACACAAGACTGTCCGCCAGCCTATTGGATTGGCACATCAATTCCCAATAGGTATATTTATGCTCTCTTTTGTTTTCATCCAGATAAATAAGCGCCAGACGGGATTTGTCATCCGCCCATTTATCGCAGATATCCACACCGATATTGTACTCTTCCGGGATATCCCATTTAAAATTATCGTAGACTTCCTGATACGTTTTCCCTGTAAACATACATCCCTCCTGTTGAAGAAAATCGGGCGGTGGCCAGTACGACACCCCTTGTTTTGGCGCGGTGAGTTTCAGGCTGTGCAGGTTCATTTAAATTACTGGCTAACGGAACAGTAGCACCCCCAAATTTTAAGCGAAAGATAGAAAAAAGAGTGAATAATGACTGTAATTACCCGTCAATAATAGCAGGCAAATATTTTATTTGCCTTTTTACAGAACGGCTGATATTTTTTTTTACCATATCTTTTAAAGGGTGTTGAAATCGACACTCCGATATTCGATATAAAGTCAATAAAATCAGAGCTTTGTATTGAAAAAACCTCTGTTTTAGTGTATGGTTTTTTAAGAGACCAATCAAAAAAAACAACACAAGAACAGAGGCATTATGCACAGAAAAACTATCAGATTGATAATAACAAAGCAATTGGAAACTGAACCCCAAATCCACCGCCTAATTTTTTATACACCCATCCAAAGTAAAATCGGGGGATTTTTTTTAAGATCGTGCGCCTATTTCGACAGAACTGAATTTTTCGAGGGCCAAACACTTATGAGGGCTAATTTTTGGGCGCAACTATCCTGTGGCGTGAAATATATA
>PIVS01000251.1 GCA_003353855.1 Desulfobacteraceae bacterium | reverse complement strand
TATAGTTTCAACAGGCAACACATTTCTTTGGTCATATGTACTCATTGTATTACTTATGGCAATAGGAATTTATTTTACTGTACGAACAAATTTTGTTCAATTCAGATTTCTGGGCGAAAATACATTGAATACAATTATGTTGCTTCTTAAAATAGCGGTCACCGTGGCACCCCATGCCACGGTGATAACCGTAAGGTTAGTGTCCAAAATATGAACGTTCAGATCATCTGACGCCTTCATCTACTATTTTGAGAAATTCAGTCATTGCCTGGGTGGTAATGGTGTCCTTTCGTTTTATCCAATGAATGTCCAAATTACGAATGCCTTTTGAAAGCTTATACATTTTGATTTTGTCATTGTAATTTAATTTATGAATCAAAGAGATCGGAAATAATGTGACGCCAAGGCCTGCAGACACACATCCCAGGATTCCTTCATGGGAGCCGAATTCCATGATTTTAAATGAATGAATCCCTTTCTTTGAAAACCAGTTTTCAAGGGTGCGTCTGTAGGTACACCCTGTGGGAAACACAATTAACGTCGGGCGCACCATTGATTCGGGAGAACCAGCATTTTTCCCTGTGACCACAACCAATTCTTCATTAAATACAGGTGTCTGGTCAAATAGTGAATTTTTTTCGCAAGCCTCTACAAAAGCGGCATCCAGTTGATATGATGTAATCATCTCTTTGAGTTGTGTATCGGTTCCGGTTTGAATGGTTAAGTCAACATTTGGATATCCATGATGAAAACGGCTGAGTATGTCTGGCAAGCGCGAAGCAGCCGTGGACTCCAGTGAGCCGATAAGCAAAGGGCCTTTTAATGTTCCTGTTTCCTGCACCGCTTGCCTGGCTTCTTTAAAAAGGATGAGGGCTTTTTTTGCGTACCCCATGAGAATTTTCCCCGCCGGGGTGAGTTCCATTCCCTTTTTCTTCCTGTAAAAGAGGGTAACGTCCAGATCATATTCGAGTTGCTTAATCCTGGCGGTCACATTTGATTGGACACAATGTAATTCTAAAGCAGCCTTGGAAACACTTCCCGCAACGCCGGTGGCATGAAAAATTCTCAGACTTCCCAGATCCATTGAACCCTCCCCTTATTATCATTATTTGTGAACAAAATCTTCATTTATATTCATTTGACAAGATACTATCATTGCCCAGATAATGGGTCAACAAGTCAATGGGTCAATGAGTTAATGGGTACGAAAAACAATATAAAGGGATTTGAAATATGGCAAGATTGTGTATCATCCTGGTCATTATCTTCTGGGCATCGGCATTTGTGGGAATCCGTCATGCGGTTCTTGGGTATCACCCGTTTGAGTTGGCATTATTTAGATATCTCGTTGCATCAATGACCCTAGCTGTCTTCGCATTTATTCAAAAAATTCGGTTGCCGGAAACCAGGGATCTGGGTCGTTTGTTTATCACCGGCGTTATCGGGATATCTGTTTACAATGTGGCCTTGAACTATGGAGAACTCACCACCACTGCCGGAGAAGCTTGCTTTATCGTAAATATGGCCCCTTTATTAACCGCTTTAATGGGATTTTATCTTCTCAAAGAAAAAATCAGGTTCCATTTCGGGGTTGGTTTGGTTATCAGTTTTTTGGGGGTGTCAATTATCGCTTTCTCATTTTCAAATGGAATTGCCTTTAAACAAGGATCCCTATTTATTCTAATGGCAGCCATTGCTCAATCTCTTTATTTTGTTTTGCAAAAACCACTGCTAAAAAAATATACGCCCATGGAAGTTACCTGCTATTGTTTGTGGAGCGGCACCATTGCACTCGTTCCCTTTGGGTATAGTTTTTTTGGGAAGATAATTCACGTGGATCTGCAATATTCGCTTTGTGCCACATATTTGGGAATTTTCCCGGCGGCCACAGCCTATTTGTGTTGGGCGGTTGTATTAAAAAATATCGATGCGTCAAAGGCGGCCTCTTTTTTATATATAGTTCCCATCATCGTCATCCTTATCGGATGGGTCTGGCTGGATGAACTTCCCTCAACCATTTCCATCATTGGCGGATCAGTTGCCATGGCAGGTGTTGTGTATGCCAATAAAAATAAAGCATCACTAATATAAATTTTAAACCAATGAGAGGCATATTATGAAAAAACAATTAGGCCCTTCCGATGCAATTTTCCCTGTACCGGCTGCATTAATCGTAAGTGGCATAAAAGAAAAAGCCAATATTATTACATTGGCATGGATCGGTGTTGCAAGTTCAACGCCGCCAACCATCGGTATTTCAGTGAGAAAACAACGGTATACTTTAGAACTGATTAGAAAGACAGGAGAGTTTTCCGTGAACTTTCCCGGTGCGTCCTTATATAAGCAGGTTGATTATTGCGGTATGACCACCGGTCGGAAAACAGATAAATTTAAAGAGACCCAATTAACGCCCATTGAATCTAAAAAAATAAAACCCCCCATCATAAAGGAGTGCCCCTATAATATTGAATGTCGTGTTTCCAAGGAAATAATTATTGGTGATTACATCCATATTTTAGGTGAAGTTCTTGAATCCCACGTTGATCTGGACAAGGTAGACAATTCAAAGCGGGCAGGCTTTGATATGTCAAAAATAGATCCCCTTGTCTATTTTGCACAAGCCCGGGAATATTGGCGTGTGGGCGAAAAATTAGGGGACAGCTATAGTGTCGGAAACCAGATCAAAAAAAAGAGTTAAAAAAAAAATATGTTGACTGTTGAATTTGCAACCCCCCGGATAAAGATCGGATATATATCGGATCAGATTCTTGGCTTCATTTGAATGGCATTGGCCGGACAGGTGGTGATACAAAGTCCACACCCATAACACAGATTTCCTTGGTAAGAGAGGGTGTCCGCCGTTAATTTTCTGGCATCAAATTGGCAACGGTCAACACAGGCTCCGCAGTGGAGACAAAGATCGGGATCATCCTGGGCGATGAAGTCGGCATGCATGATAATGTATCGTTTCCCATAGGAGAGGACCAACTGGAGATCGTGGCAGCAGCAAGCGCAACAGGAACACAGGGCAAAAATTTCATGGTCTGGTTTGTACAGGGTCATGTGGACAAGTCCGGACTCGTTGGCCTGTTTTAAGGATTCCCGGGCCTGGTCAAGACTGACTTTCCGGGACAGCCCTTTTTTCATCCATTGTTCCCCGGAGTGGTTGAGTATAAAACAGACCTCCAGGGGGTTGTCGCAGTTTTTATATTTCTGGCGGCAGGTGCAGTTTGCAAGGGTAATGCAGTCGGCATTTGCCAATATCTGTTCGGCCTGGTTTGTGGGCAGCACATGCTTGACATTGTCCAGGGATTCTTTCACCGGTATCACCCGGGAAGAATGGGCAATGGTTTTTTCGTCCAGCCATTTGTCATATTTGGTGATATAGGATTTTAAATTGGTATCCATGGGGTAGGGTTCCTTTCTCCGGAAGAGAGATGATCTATAATATAGATTTTTCGGATCAATATGCCTAGCTGGCGCTGGATATGTCAAGGCGTAAATTTAGGAAAGTGAAGGGTGCTTTTTTTGCAGCTTGTGGGTTGCCTATGGTTTGTGGTAAATTCAGGCATACTCATAATTTAACTTCCGGGAAAATCGTGAAAAATCGTATCTTTGAATATCCTCAAATTTGTTTGCAGGTTTGCTGATGGCGGCCGGATTTTATCGGGAACTTCAGCCGGTAAATTTGCCGGTTCCCAAGGGGCAGATGATGCAATTGATCCAGTATGCCCTCCGTGAGGATGCACAAATCGACCGACTGACCCAATTGATTCGTGTGAATCCGGCCCTCTCGGCCCAGCTTCTGGGGCTGGTTAATTCGGCATTTTTCGGATTTAGACAGCCGTTGAAAACCATTTCAGAGGCAGTGGTCGCCCTGGGGCTTGCGTCTCTTCGGAATTTGATCTTGTGTTTTTCCGTGAAAGAAGCCCTTTCCAAAAATGAGATCCCGGGGTTTGATATTGATACGTTCTGGGAAGACTCCATTCGAAGGGGAGTGGCCGCCCAGCAGCTCGGATACTTGGTAAACGGGCCGGTTGAACAGGCATTTACTGCGGGAATGCTCCAGGATATAGGCTTGCTGATCCTGTTTTCCATGGAACCTGGAAAAGTGGACCGGTGGCCTTTGCTACGATCCAACCTTCCGGTAAAACGCCGTGAAATGGAAGCCGCGCTGTTCCATGCCACCCATGACAACGTGGGGGCATTGCTGTGCAAACAATGGAATCTGCCTAAATCCTATACCCTGGCAATCGGTCACCATCACTCATTTTTCAATAAAAAAGAATCCAAACTATTGGGTCGGGCAGAAAAGCAGTCTGTCCTGGCGGGAATGATGCTCTTGGCGGATCTGTGCAATGCCATTTACACCTGTCACGAAAAAGCCATTGCGCTTACAACCTTGAAAAAGACATCAAAACTGCTTTTTGATTTAACCGCGGATCAGGTTGAATCCTTGTTGTCCTTGTTGCCAGGTCAAGTTGAAGAAACCTCTCGAGCATTGAATGTCAAGGTCAAGTCCCAGCTTGATTTTGAAATTATAATGGAACAGGCCAACAGAAAACTGATAGAAGATAATCTTTCCTATCAGGAACTGACCTGGCAGTTGCAAACTTCTTTAAAGCAGCGGGATGAATCTGCCAGTCGGTTGGAAGCGGAGTATGATATTGCCAGGCAGATTCAGCAAAGCCTTCAGCCGGATATGGCAAAAAATCATCGGGTTGTCGCATTTAATATGCCAGTTCACCACCTGTCAGGGGATTTTTACGATTATTTTCTCAAAGAGGACGGCACCATTTGTTTTTGTCTGGGAGATGTGTCCGGGAAAGGAACCTCGGCGGCATTGCTCATGGCCAAAGCAATGTCTCTTTTCAGGTGTTTGTGCAAATTGATGGAAAATATCAGTGATGTGGTTCATCTCATGAACAATGAATTCTGCGAGACCTCGGTCCGGGGAATGTTTGTTACCTTCATTGGCGGATATCTTGATCCCATAACCCAGGATCTTCACATTGTGAATCTCGGACATCTACCGCCCGTCCTGGTGAATGAAAAAGGCATTACCAAAATTTGCGCCCAGGATCCTCCCCTGGGGGTTGTGGCCGGGGGAAGCCACCCTGTCACTTATTGTTCCCTGAAAAACAGCCGGTTATTTCTTTATACAGACGGGTTTACAGAAGGGCGGCTGAAAACAGGCACAGCAGAAACGCTTGGTAGGCAATTGGGGGAAAAGGGATTTTTGCGGTGGCTGATTGAGTCAAGAAAATTGCCACTTGACGGGCAACTGACCTTTATCAAAGAACGCTGTAGCACCCAATTGGCACCCCAGTCCGATGACCGGACATTGATGATCCTCTCCGGCGAGTAGCATGCCTGGGAACAAAAAATGCGCAGAGAAATATCCAAGCTGATAATTGGGCTGCAGGACTCGTTCTGTTTTGAATTTACCCTGTCCAATATCTGTTGGGCCAATATCTGCCCCAATATCAGACCGATTGCTTGTAAAGTACTTTCTTTTGTCGTATCCTACCTTCTTTTGATGTATATTTTGTCGATGAGACAGTAAAAATGGTAGATATCCAGGTTCGGTTTTGACAGCAGATTGGGTAAACATTTAGAGAGAGGGATGAATGGAAGATTTAACCTACAATATCGTTTACAAGGGTAGAATCCTCGATGGTCATGATTTCGATGGTGTAAGATCTCAGTTGGTCGAAAAGTTTTCCCTTAGCCGGGAAAAGGCAGAACAGCTTTTAAATGGCAAGCGGGTTATCATTAAAAAAAATCTTGATATGGCAGCAGCAAAAAAAATTGGTTTGGCTTTAAAGAAAGCGGGTCTGGATGTTGTCATGACCCAATTTAGTATTCCGGCGTCTGGGATGCCTTCCCCTGGGGAATCAGAGGCAGAAGGGGCGCCTATGCCCCAACCTGAAGCACCGGTTTCAAATGTTTCTGAGCCTCAAGAACATAAAACAAGGAAAACAAATTGTTTCGGAATAGATAATATTAGGCCCATGAAAGGATTTTCAAGCAGGCTTGCCGAAAGGACACAAAAAACATTCGCTGAAAATGAAATAAAGAACAGCAAGCTTCATTAGCTGCTTCATTTATCATGATTTTATCACCAAGGTTCTTCTCAATATAATCAATCGCCGAGTTCATTCTATCAAACCATTCCATTTTCCCGTTTCTCCTTCGAATGTAAGATAGCCAAGTTACCCGGTGTTGTCTCACCTTTTTTTGCTATTCAGTGTGTGGTTAATAAATTTTTCGTTTTTATATGACATATTCTTTTATTATTAATTTCTTGCATAACGTTGTGTTCAGGGGCTGCTGAGCAACGTGAGGGAACTTGGGAAGGCGAATCCACCCCAAGTGGTCACCTAACGCCTTGTTATAATTCTTGGATTCAAGCTCTATGAAAAGTAAATTTTGTCGCACCTCAAAAGTGAAACTAAGTTTCAGAACTTAGAAAGCCTCGATCTTTTATCTGAGCCCTTCAAGTGCCAAGCCGGCTTGAGGAGCCAACTTAATAAACCCAGCTAAAGTATCACAGATGTATTCTTCGCAGGCTGCACAATTATCGACTTTTTTAAAAATACAACATTGACGGATTTCACAGTTGTTACAGTGAAAAAATTTTATACCGCTTGATTTGCAGCCATCACAATTAATTTGGTCAGGGCTTATTTCATGTTGATACATCTTAGACCACTTTTGTGCAGTCTCAGCCATTTTGACATGACTATTTTCAATTGTCGCAAGATGTGCATCGCATTTGGAACAGTCTAAACCACAATATGCAATCATGGTATCTCCTTTGTTTTTGTGAATAAAATATAACTGCAAACATCTGCGGTTTATCCGTCAGCATGTGTTTGTTAGGTTCTCCGCTTTTATCGTTCTTATATTGTTTATATTTTTCAACGCTTGTTGTATTTTTTCAACAAAGCCTCTATACTATACAACCATATTTAATTTTCAAATGAGATCCCTTGAAAATTTTACCATTATTTCAGGTTTAATATGGCACAATCATCACCCTATGA
>PIVS01000250.1 GCA_003353855.1 Desulfobacteraceae bacterium | reverse complement strand
TGCTATCCCGGCACAGACATGCTTATGACATATGAACTTATGAGTAAAGGTGGATAGTAAAAAGTAAAATGGCAGGGCCGAGGTGCCACCGTTTCTTCCCAGAGGTAAGGAGTCCTGAGGCTACAGATAAAGCAGCTGGGATTCAATCACACACGCATATTGGCAGGAACCAGTAAAGATATAGCTATTGGCGGCATTCTGTTTGAAAACAAGGAACCGCTGGCCATTGGCACAAAGATACAGGTTAGTATCCCGATTACTGAAGACTCAGAACCTCTTCTCCTTATTGGTACCATTGTCAGGGTCGAAATGGTTGGACAGCATAAATATGGTATTGGCATGATATTATCTTTTAAAGAAATGGAAAAAACAGCTAAAGATGAAATATCAAAATTTTTAACTCAGCAGTCAAAAAAAATATTAACTGAGTTTTTAATTTTATACCCATTTTCCCTGAACCATCGGACTGTATTTGCAATGGCTTTTTCAATTGAGGTCAGCGGCAAACCCAATCCATTTACGGCTTTAAAATCGTTTGTTTTAGCAGCATTATAAATACCCTATTCTAAAATCATCCTTCCTTGATTAAAATCTCCAATATATCCCATGCTAAAACCATAATACCCGCAGAGCAAAGAATATGGGTTTGCCCCCCAGGAGAAAAAGTCTGACTCCCTGCCATTTTTCTCTATCTTAGCAATGATATTCGGTGCGACATCAATTATTTTATAAAAGTCCCCTACCAACTGATATGAAACAACAAGATCCATTGCAAGGGGAATGATCATAAATATTTATCCGCCATGGGATCTTCCCATATACAACAAGAAAAAAAATGAAAAACTAAGGGTTTCCCCGATTGACAAGCCAGGTTAGACTTACTAATAATTAAGAAAAAATAATCCACGAAAAAATAAATTTATAAGAATGCGGATCAAGAAGCCATTGAAAAATACCCTGGAAGGGTTGCAGTACAACTCTTCTTTAACCAAAAATTTGAAGAAAATAAAATTATGACAACGCCTTTAATCGGAGTCAGTAAATCAACAATAAAGATAAAAGAACTTATCATGCATGTAGCCAATACATGTTTGAATGTATTGATAACCGGCGAAACGGGTGTTGGCAAGGAAGTAGTTGCTCAAAACCTTTATGCGAACTCTAGCAGGGCTTCAAAAAAATTTATAACAATCAATTGTGCAGCACTACCTGAAACCCTTCTTGAAAGTGAACTTTTCGGATATGAAAAAGGTGCATTCACCGATGCCCATAGAAATCGGCCTGGAAAATTTCAACTTGCTGACAAGGGGGTTCTTTTCCTTGATGAAATCGGTGATATGCCCCTACCATTACAATCAAAAATGCTTCATGTCCTTCAAAGTGGTGAATTTTCCCCCCTTGGATCGGATCAGGAGTTTAAATCCGATGTCTGGGTGATAGCGGCAACAAACCAGAATCTCGAAAAAAAAATTACAAACAGAACATTTCGTGAGGACCTTTTTTATCGATTAAATATTATTAATATTCACATTCCGCCTCTACGGGAAAGAAAGGAAGATATTCCTTCTCTTATTGAATATTTTTTAAGGTCCAACAAATTAAAATCCCCCGAAAGCCACTCGAATAGACCTGACCCACAGACACTTGCCAAACTTTGCAATTACCCTTGGCCTGGAAATATTCGCCAGCTTCAAAACAGCATAAAAAAACAAATGGTTTTCAACTCATGGGAAAGAATCCTTGAAGAATTGCCAAGGGAGTATCCGGAAACAAGCCTTAATATCCAAGAAAAAAGTCAGCCCAATGAGGTTGGACCGCTTGCAGCAGATTCCACAAAAATCTTATCTCAATTTATAGATATATCCACAAGTTCTGACATAATATTTAAAGATATATCATTAAAAAAGATTAAAAAACTTGCTTCCAGCAGGGTGGAGAAAGAAGTCATTGCCTTTATTCTGGAGGAAGTTGGCTGGAACAGATCCCTTGCTGCAAAAATTCTAAAAATCAGTTATAAGGCCCTCCTATATAAAATCAACGAATTTGAAGTTCAGCCTCCCATGAAAGAGAAACAGAAAAACCATGCCTATTGATTCATCAAATTTTTCCCCTGTCTTTTGTTTCAACAATTTACAGAAAACTTCTGATTGCACGGATTCTTTTCTCTTGTTCTTTTTCTGACAATTCATCCCAGGCCGTATCAAAGAGAAAGTCAAAGGCCTCAGGATTATTTTCAAGTTCAAGGTCCAACCAGGACATGGCATTAAATTCACCCGATGTATCTTGTTTTCCTGCAACCCTTGCGGCCTCTCGGAGTTGTTCCTTTCTATCGGTTGATTTTTCTCCGGTATTCAGTTGCGGCTTTTTGATTTTGACTTCTTTTGTTTCATTTTTTTTTAATTCTTGAACCTGTTCTTCCAAACAGGCAGTTCTGTCACAGAGAGTCATGCAAATATAAATCAAAGGATTAACATCGCCAAAGGGTTCCTTTAGAGTATAAATCAATTCTTTAATTTCGTTGGTGGTTTTTTCTTTTAGATCATCATAGTACATTTTATTTTTCCTTACCCTATTCTTTGATAGTTATAAATAATTCTGAACAACGGCTAACAAAAAAAGATAAGAGTTGCAATCATTATCATCTGAAAACAACGATTTCAAGAATGATTATGGATCAATTTCAAACCAACTTCTTTCAAATGCATGGATGCATTCTGAATGCTATTGACGGACAACCCAAAGCTTACCCGGTAATTGTATTCTCCACCGAGCCGTCCTGGGATATAGCTTGTGTGCTTTTATCTTTGATGCTCTTTTTATCACCTGTCAGATGCCGTCTAAGTTTTTCTTTGTTCTTTTTAATCTGCAATTTTAATTTGTCTGTCAGGGTATCAATGGAGGAATACATGCTTTCGGATTCTTCTTTCGCATGAATTCTAAACCCTTTACAATTGAGGTTAATCTCAACGATATGCCGGATTTTTTCAACCGATAGGACCACATGGGCTTCGGCTGGGCTGTCAAACATTTTGTCCAGTCTGGAAAATTTTTCGTTAACATATGATTTTAAAGAATCTGAGGGGTCAATTTTTTTGAAGGTAAGGGATATTTGCATAAAACCTCCTGTAAAGTTGAAGTTCTGATTCACACAATAACATATCTTCTAATCACTATCAACGGTTGTTAAAGCTTAAACGGGACACCGTGTTAATGCAGTTTCATTTGGCAATCATGATTTTTAGAGCAAACCTGACAGGCGCTTCCAACTTTGACCTCATCATATCCATCTCCCAAGCCAATGAGACAAGAAACCGTTGTGAAAGGTGACAAGACAGCGTTATCCTGAATACTTACATCAATTTTTTCAAGGGGTAAAAGGGTGCAGAGTTCTGTCTGATTTTCCAGTTCCCAACCGTGAACTGAGCCTGGACTCAAAAACGGCCCTACCCCCCAACCTGATTCTGCGGCTTTTTGTTCAGCAAATTGCCGAATACGATCACCTGCTTTATCAAGAACGATTAAGCCGATGATGTCAAGGAAATATGCCTCCAGAAACTCACCTTCCCCCACGGCTTTTTTTGATGCCTGTTCAAGCTCCCTACCTGCTGTATAAACAGATACAAGGGCATGGGTGGCATGACGTAAAAATCTGATTGAATACCCGAAATCGATATCCACAGGGCTGTCTGAATTTGGAATTATCCTTCCCATGGTATCTGTTTGGTTCTGTTGAAATTCAACCCAGCGATATACGGCTGCGGGTTGCCACATTGTTTTAACTTTATCAAGGGTTCTTTTTGCCGTATCAGCTATTTCTGGCCTGGTGCCGGAGGTCTTAATTTTCGAGGCAAGATCCTGAAATGTCACATCGATTTCAATGTGGGCGAGCACCCGGGGCTGAGTATCTGTTATTTTCATTTTCTGCTTAAATCCTTAAACTTATACCATTTAAATATGACAAACTTTTTCCCCATTTGCCGATGGTTGTATCCCCCGAAGATGTCATCAGCAGCCTTTCAAGTCCAAACCCCATCCCGACCCAGGTATCTGTAATGCCCCATGCCCCATCCAGGGGATGGGGCCCCAGGGCCCCGGAAGCAACTTCAATATTTTCCGGCCCTGCCACTATATCCAGAGTGGTGCCATAAATCTTGGAATCTTCCCTTTCAAACCGATAGTCATCCAGTCCCGATGCCTCTGCCACAATGGCACCCAACTCCTTTAATCTGTCATGCCTGTTTTCTCCGGGAAGGCCCATTTCCACAAGATTTAACATGGTAAATTCACTATTGTGCCGGGCACCGTCAGACTCTTTTCTAAAGCAGGATCCAATTTCAAAAAACCGGATGGGCCGATGGTTTAACCGACTAAAGTCCAGCATCAAACTATAAAGATTAGGGGCCAGCATGGGTCTCAAACATAGTTTTTGGTTTATCCAATAAACCTGGTGGAAAAGCGGATGATCCTCATCTATGGTCATTTTCCCAAGGGCAGTCTTGGTAATAATCGTCGGAGTGGTCACCTGTGTAAACCCTTGTTGGTGAAGTGCTTGGCAAAGTGTTTCCCTGAGAGATTCCAGATGTGATTGCTTCCCTTGACTCAAAAAATCCGATAATATTGCTTTCTTTGCTTTAACCTGTTTTTTTTCAAGCTCCTGGAACACCTTGTTTCTCCGGGCAGGTGTGGAAAAATCAATGGAAATATTTTCCACATCCGCGCCCAATTCTTTGAGTCTTCTGATCTGGGTCTCAGTCCATGTTAAATCATTCAAAACAGCCTCTCGTTTCTTCTCCTGGGAAAGACAAGGAAATTGCCATGGCAGCAACGCCCATCTCCAATTTGTCATGTATAAGACGATCTTTTAACATTTGGCAACCCCTTTTTGAAATTCCCAGGGGTACACCCGGGGCTGCGACATGCAGATGAGCTGTGATCAGTTCATGGGGGATTGAGTCCACAGAAGGTGTGGCTTCAAGTATAAAATCATAGGCTGAAACTGCCCTGACGATACTGGTTTCAACAACAATATCAATCCCTTTTTTTATATCTGTTTTTATATTTGTTTCAATATCTGGTTCAATACCCTGGCCTATGGAAAGTTTTTCTTTCAGAGAATGGGCAGCTGCGAGATCAATGTCATAGAGGCCCAGCCCGGCGCCAAAAGATAAAAGCCTATGGGCGGCAGCCTCTCCCACGGGTCCGCATCCCAAAACCAGCACTTTGCAATTTTTAATCCCCTTTGCCATAAGATCCAGGGCCGAGGCAAACACCCTGCCGGTTGCTTCGGAATTATCCACCACCAATCGATTATTTAAATTTATTCCCACAAACCCTTGGTCATCTGCCATCATAATGGCATCTGCACGGCTTTCAAAAGATTTTGCAACTCCGGTTATGTCCGGGGTATCAGACACCATGGCATTGAATCCTAAAAATCTGAGGATGGCGGTAACGGTTTCGCTAAAATTAGAAATAATGCCCTGCCCTGTGGTGATGGGGACCACATGAATGGTAAAAGAATTTATCCGGTTTTTTAGTTTTATTTCATCCGCACCACAGGCATGGCAGGCAATTCCCAGCAGCGTCCGGCCGGTTCCGGCTAAAAGCTGTTGATTGTATTCTTTAAGCCCTGGGGGGATATGGCAGATATCACTGGTTTTTAAACGGGTCAATTTAAGGGGTCCCCACTATTAGGTCTGGTATATTCAAGAATCTGCTCATAGCAGTTTTGTTTTTTGATTATCATCTCCCCATGGGTGTTACCAATAAATATCATAGTGGCCACCCATTTCTTTTTTTCCGGGGAAAAGCTGGTGATGGCTTCATCGGCCCCGAAAAAATTGGATTTCAGTTTCAAAGGACCTTGCCGGGACATGATGTGCTCTCCCATGACGGCTAAATCAGCCCCTGTAACCTGAATATGCTCAACCACAACAAATTGTGCCTGTTTTTGCATAGTGTCTTGTTTTTTCTGATTTAAAAAAAGATTTCCAAGCATTTCCACCATGTTGATCCCCGTTGACCAGTATACGGTTATGGGTGTCTGACTGGGGAGTCTGGCATCAATTTCAAGTAATTTGAGTTCATTTTCATGGAGTACCACCTCAACATCCATGATTCCTTTAAGATGGATGGCCTCTGCAATGGCAAGGGCCATTTCTTCAAACTTGCCGATTTGAGAAAAAGGCAATTGAGTGGGGGCTGTAACCCGCTTGCAGTCATAGGTTTTGTCCATATCCAAGTCTGTAACCTGCAAGGCTTTATAGTTACCCGGATGACCCAAAACTTCAATGGAATAGGTGGGACCTTCCATATACTCCTGAATCACAAGCTTGTCCAGTTGTGCCTGAGTTGGAAACCGGGAAAAAAATGCTTTTGAATCCTTAAATACCATAATCCCCTGACTGCCGCTTGCCCCATCGGGTTTGATCACCACAGGAAAGCCGCAATCGGGCCATGGTATGGGTCCGGGAAGATTCATTTTTCTAAAAAGAGCATCGGATTTCAGTTTAGAACTGGAAAGATGGTAAGCCTCCGGGTCAAAGGCCAGGGGAATGCTTTTCAAATCTGCCCATATCTTAACAGAGCTCAGCACCTCCTTGTCCTCTATTGCCGGCAGGATAAGGTCAACCCCGGGGCAGCCATGGGGAACCGGGTGTTCAGGGGTGAACTCAAATTCCAAAAATTGGCTGCCCAGTCCTGCTGCCGGTGCCCTGTGATTCTTGTCAATAACAAGAACTTCCCATCCGGCCTTTTGTGCCAGGTAAACCGCTTCTACCCCCTGGAGTTTTCCTCCGATAACAGCGATCAGCATATACTTTTCTTTAAAGGAAAACCTGTTGATACAGTTTGTCTGTTTTGTATCCAACTCTGATAATCTTCGGGCAGCCCAGGTGAGAGCCCACACCTTTCTAAGACAGGTAAAATATTCTCCATACTCCTTCGAGAATCTTCAATATCAAGGGAATGGTTGGCAACCCCTGCAAGGCCTTTTTGGGGAGGCACAATGGATGTGACCACATTGGCGCCGGCATTGAGCCTGTGGCTTA
>PIVS01000798.1 GCA_003353855.1 Desulfobacteraceae bacterium | reverse complement strand
TGGATATCCCCCAGGCGAAGCCGCCAGGAATTGGTCTTCCGCAGGTCCACCTGCTGGAGGTCGGCATCCAGTTTTTCCGCCGGAAAGACTTCGGGCACATCCAGGGAATGGTCATAGGAGTAGGGAATCTGGGACAATTGGGCAGACATGCGCAGTCCCACCCCCGGGGCAGTACCGTCCCAGGTCACGGGCAAAGCCTTTTCATCCCCCAAATTTTCCTGTTGTCCATATTCCAATTGGGAGATGCAGGTAAGATACTCTTCTATAAGGATTTGGGCATCCCCTGGCATTTGGGCCACATCCTTGCCTTCATTTTCCATGAGGTGGGCATAAAATCCCGGGGGCCGCCGGACGGTCTGGGCTGCATTGTTGATCAGAATATCCAGACGCTGGTAGGTATCCTTGAGATAATCGCAAAAAAGCTCTACGCTGGGGGTATGGCGAAGATCCAGCCCATAAATCTGGAGCCTGTGGCCCCAATGGGAAAAATCCGGTTCCTTGGAAAACCGCAGAGCAGAATCCTTGGGGAAACGGGTGGTGGCAATCACCCGGGCCCCTGCCCGCAGCATCATAACCGTGGCCTGGTAGCCTATTTTGAGCCGGGAACCTGTGATCAATGCCACCTGTCCTTTTAAGGAAGCGGTCTGGAAACGTTTCTGATAATTGAATTCTGCACATTCAGGACACATGGTGTCATAAAAATGATGGAGGGTTTTAAACTCAGCCTTGCACACATAACAGTTCCTCGACTTTTCCAACCTCTGTGGACTTTCTTCAGAATTTGGCATAGGACCGCAAATCTGCTGTGGAGCTGTAAAGACAGCATCCTCCCTGGCCCTGCGGATCCCTGTGCCTGCCCGAAGGCGCCTCTCTTTTTCCACAATGGCCCTTTGCTTTTGCTGCTTCCTGTCCTTATTCCGCTTTTTGATCTCCTTTTTGTCGGGCCGGGATATTTTTCCGGCCGCCACGATCAAAGCGATTCGCTGGGATTCCGGCAAAAGAGCTAAAAATTCAGATTGGTCTGCAATCTTTTCCAGAAGAGGAATGCATTTTCCAATGGCTGAAAGGATTTCTTCTTTCTCAATATTCTTTCTATCTGGTTTTATGCCTAGGCTGTTGTTATCCGTGCTGATGTTACTCACTATAGTTATATCCTTGTTCCAATAAAAAATCTGTCTGCCCCTTTTTAAATGACAGGGGTGATAATAGGGTCTTATGGTTTAAAAGAATGAAATTATTATAGATTTTTCATGAATTTGTCAATTAAACTTATAAATCCCAAATCCATTGCCCATGTGGATCCACTGCTCTTTGACATGGCCAGCCTCCAATACTGGTCCCTGGGCCGGCCAATAGCCTGATACCGGGCCAAAGGCAAAGCAAGGAAATAGTTTTTCCATTTTTTATCTGTGAATGCTCTATTATTCTGGACTTTGCCCATGGGTTCATTTATACCAAAACATAATGAAACAGGGAAATAAAAATTGGAGACTATCATGGAATTTTCACCCATCGGCATCATTGAGACTCCCTTTAAAGACCGGGCAGGAATGCCCATTCAATCGTCAGGCGCCAAAGGGATCAAAGGCAGAATCCATATTACACCGGACTATGAACCCGGATTGACGGATATAGAAGGATTCTCCCATCTGATCCTGCTCTATCATTTTCACCAGTCCCAAGGGTTTGACCTAATGGTCACCCCTTTTCTGGACAAAACACAAAGGGGAGTGTTTGC
>PIVS01000249.1 GCA_003353855.1 Desulfobacteraceae bacterium | reverse complement strand
CCCATGAAATAGAGGCACAATATCCACACTTTGAGGGGTTGGTGATGTCCGGCAAAAATGGTTCCGGTGAGATCATCAAAACGTTTTCCGCACTCTTTGCATTTATAGCGTTGTCTGGCAGATTCCTTATCATTGCAACCTCTTTTGATTGTGTTTATGGAATTACAAAACGGACACTTACGCCCTTCTGGCCAACGCAGTTCGCGAACAGTTTCATAACATTGTACATCATCTATCAGGGTCTTTATGTTTACCTTCATCCGCTCCAATCCGAGCGTAACCAGTTAGTAGCAAGGCGGATATCTATCATCATAAGGATCCGTAATGCAAGTCAAAGCTTGTTTTTTTTCACCAAATTCCAAAAGGCCCCGAAACGCAACATGAGCCTAAACTAAATATATAAAAAACACAGCCCCCGGCCCTTTATTTGCCCCTCCAGGGCGCATACTCCCAGGCAACACCCTTGTTAAAATAATTCTGTGCAATGTCTGGAGCATTTAATGGTGGCCGGAATAGGCAATCCTGTTTTTTTTTTCTGTGGATGGGCATAGGGGTGGGGAAATGGCCAAATCCTGCCCTCTTTTTACCCTCATAAGGGCTGTTCCATGATCCCCAGCTTGGCCAGGTGGGGGAACAGCTCCCTGACCTCTTGGGCGTGTACCCTTTTATATAGAGCATTATAAGAGATGGACCCTGGACCCCCTGGGCATGATCGGGTCCCAGTCCGGACATAGTCTGGCTTGATCTGGACACACCTCGGGCTGGCCCCTGGACAACCCCCGGATCTAATTTCTCCACCACCCGAAACGCATCCTCTACTGCGACCATGTACCCGAGCCGCTCAATACATTGCCGTTCTTTTCTGGTCTGTTATATTCTCATGCAGACAATAACGAAGGGCAGCCGTTTTTGCAGGGTTGCCAGCAGTCGGTGTGGGCAGGCAGGGTAACGCTGGTAAAATAAGTTTTAAAACCATCGGGCGTAGCTGCCAGGAGGGTCGGAAAGAACCTTTGGCACTGAGGGGGATATTCGAAAGCGTGGAGTCGGTTGTGGGTGCCATAGGAGGCTATATACAGGTGACCCCATAGACCCCTTCTGGGTCACGGGAGTGGGTATTAAGAACTGATCAAACAGCCCGACTATGCATTGGCCGGGTTTTTTATTGGCATAAATGCTTTTGCTGCTATTGCTCTTAGGGTTTCAAATGTTCAATATCTTCTGAAAACCATCTCAAGTGTGGGGAAGATTGATTCCCCAAAACAAAAAAGCCTCCAGAGAATCTCTGAAAGCCTTGCTGTTCTAAGTGGCGTCCCCAAGGGGATTCGAACCCCTGTCGCCGGCGTGAAAGGCCGGTGTCCTGGACCAGGCTAGACGATGGGGACGCATTGTTTTTGAACCCTGTTAGTTGGTGGGCCGTGCTGGGCTCGAACCAGCGACTCTCTGCTTAAAAGGCAGATACTCTGCCAACTGAGTTAACGGCCCGATGGGCAACCTCAAAAACAGGGCGAATCTATATGTTTTAGCCGTCCTTGTCAATAGTTTTTTTAATTTTATTATATATTTTTAATTTTGCCGGGGATGACAAGCATCCATAATTATGGGCAACACATTGTAAATAAAGACAATATCATTCTAAAACCTCTTTATCAAGCGTTATCAGAATATTCGCTTTTCTTTGTTTAAGTTCTATGTAAGGATAGAAGCAAGTTTAATGACATACAGGGCAAACTATTAATCAAATTTACGGTCCAAAAATCATATGTTTTAAAAAGCACTGTGACAACACATGAATAAAAATAAAAAAAAAATGCTATGGCTCATTCAGTCAAACCAGATCACCCCCACAATCTATGATTTCCTCCAACTGCTGCAGACCCGGATGGGAGAACTGATGGATCTGTCATTCATCGTTCCGGAAACCTCTTCTGATATTCTGGACAGAATAAAGGATCTCAGCCCGACAAGTTTCAGCCTGTCCAGCCGCTCTGCAACAAGATCCTATCAAGGATACCAGGCAAAAAGGGAAATTCTCAATACAACTCAATTCACCCAGGGACTATCCGTTAACGATGTTCTCCTCTTAGATGATCTGGGCGGCGGCAGTGTAATGGAGACCACCCTGAACATTAAAAACCGGGACAACATCTGTGGATTGATCCTGCAAATCCCAACACCATTGGGGTCTTCAGAATCTGAAGAGCGGGTGTTCCAGGCAGCTGTCGTTTGGGCAAAACAAAACCAGGTGCCGGCTATAGGCTATGAGCTATTGCCCCTTGATACCAGATGGACCCTGGCAGCATCCCTTCCCGATGGGGTTGTCACAAGGTCCTGGGAAAGTCATGATTTATTAAAAAAAACATTGAACCACCAAAATATCTGGCTGTTGCCCCTGTATGAAGCATCCATATTTTCATCCGTGTCAACAAGCTTTAATCTAAAAGGTGCTAAATCATCCTACCATTATAAAGCCACCCATGGGATACCGGAAAACAGAACCGTATTATTCCTTCCCCACAATGTGGCAATGATCCATGAATATCAGGAAATGCTCAGGATTATTACCCCCATGGGAAAAAAAATCCACCTGATGTTCAGTTATGGCGAAGACCAGGTAAGAGGGGGCCATACCCAGGAAGATATGATTGAAATCATCTATAAAGAGGAATTAAACCAATTTGCCTCATATTCATTCCACAATATAAACTCGCACTGGGAGATGTTAATGGCCGACAGCCTTGTTGCCTGCAGCGCCTGTTTCCAAACCGGTATTGCCCAGGAAAAAAACATCCCCTCCATTATATTTGACCCCATGATTGAGCCCATGACCCATGGTTTTAAACAGCGGGTCAACAATGCAAAAAATTTACAAGGGGCCATCAAAGAGGTGATTGCCCTTAGGGAAAAAAAGATGGAATTTGGAACAATTTTCATGCAATTGGCCAGGAGAATACCGCAAAATGACTGATTTCTGGAAAAACAAAAAAATCCTTGCTTACATTGCATTGTCTCACCATACCCGATTTATCACCCCGGTCATGGAAAGGTTGGAGGCCATGGGAGCCACCATAAAATATATCGTGGGCCAGGCAGAACGGTCCCAGGAGGTCACAGCAATTGAACTGGGACTTAAATACTCCCATATTTTTGATTATGTAAGGGATAAAGACCATGGGCAAATTCTACAAAACTATAACACCCTAAGAAAAACATTTGCAGGATCATTGAAAAATGATTTTTTTCTGGGTCTGCTGCCGGTGACTGTAACAGATAAAACACTTTTTTCAACTGCCACTGAATATGTGGGATTTAAAAATCTGCTGCAAAAGGAAAAACCAGACCTTTGTTTTGCCCTGCATGAGCTGAATCGCTGGGGAAAAATGTTTGCTTTCTGGGCAAAAAAAGAGAATAGGCCTTTTATTTCACTCCAGGAGGGCCTGACCTATAATCTTGATTTTATATATTCGGGCCATGCGCAATACTCCACCCTCAATCTTGTATGGGGAGAACGGGTAAAGAAAAAAATGGTAAGTTTTGAAGCACCGGCATCAAAAATACTTCCCGTTGGCAATACCCACCTTGCAAAGGAAATTGCCTTTCAAAAAAACAATAAAATAAGGGAAACAAAAAGAAACGAGCATGGCATATCAGACCATTTTGTAACCCTTTTAATTCTTTCTTCCATGTTACCAAAACCTGAATTATTCACACCGATTTTTAAAACAGTGTCAAAAAGTACCGGTCAAACCATATTTGTCAAATTTCATCCGGCATGCAGAAAGCCGCAATTAGACAAATGGGTGGAGTCAATAACAGCTCAATTCAAACATAATATAAGGTTTATTCATACCCAGGAGGATACATACAATCTGATATCCATGGCTGATGTCTGTGTCCTGGGGCAACCAAGTACAACAGGGCTTGAATCCATCGCCCTTGGAAAGCCCCTTGTAAAACTGGATTTTGCATACACCCCAAATGCACCCTACTCCTTTGTTGATCAGGGGGTGGCGGTTAAAATGAGCGCAGAACAACTGGCCGACGCTCTATCAGAAAAGACCGATTTTTCAAAATTTTTAAATAACGAAAAAAAAGAAGAATTTCTTAAAAACGAGCTGATAGAACCAACCCAGGCAATTAAAAGCGTATGCCATGTCTTTAAAAAGACAATCCAGGCAAATACCAGACCCAACATCTCCCTGGCCAACCCCGGACAAACGCCGGACAAGAAATGGTCCATTATCATCCAGGTTCCTGACAATCATGATGTTTTTCTCGCCCAGCTTGAAGCCGTGGCCTTCAATTCCAAAGATACTGACTATGAAATTATTTTGTTGGAACCTGAAAAAAAATCCAAGGAAATTCTCCGGATTCTGGACTCTTTAACAGGTGATTTAAAGAGAATCCCCATCCCTGAAGACAAAAATTCTATTTCCATGATAAACCAAGCGGCTCTTTTGGCCCGGGGAAAAAACCTACTCATTTTTGATAAAAACCTGGCCCCCCTTAAAGGATGGCTTGATTGCCTGAATAAGGCCTTCCTGAAATATGGGAAAAACAAAATTTTTGGGGCACAGATATGTGATAACAACGGAAAAATTGCAAATGCCGGCATGGTTGTTGATCATAACAACACGCCTGTTTCAGCCTACCAGCACCTCAATACGGATTTTTCCGGTGTGTTGAAAGAAAGAAGTTTTCAGATGGTGGATCATTTTGTTGCCGTTAAAAGAAATCTATTCTTTAAAACAGGGGGGTTCACCCCGGATGCCGGCAGGTATTTGTTTTTGGATATCTGCCTGAAAGCCAGGCAGTCCACAAATGATCCCGATACTATTGTATATCTTCCAAAGCTTAAAATGATATTTTTAGACCAGATTGACCCCAAAATGGCCCCGGATTCCATCTATTTTTATGGCAAATGGAACGGCTGTTTGTGGGAATCGGAAAAACAACTGCACCAGAAAGATGGAATTTCATCTAAAGACCTGGGCCAGGCCAAAATATCTTCAGCCATGCAGTCCGTCAGATAAGAAAAAGTGCAGGGTGTCCCCGTTATAATATCTCTCTTTTTAACACCAGGCCCTCGGCATATTTATTCCCGGATTGTAAGCCTCGATATTGAGATAGAATTTTAACGCCCTTAATTGACCTTGAATGTGGGTATTCACACATTTCATCTTTATATTTTTCAAGAGCCTTTAATTTTTTATCAATATACTTTTCAATATTGACAAATGTATTTGGATTAAAGGTTTGGTTATCAGCCAATTGCCATTCAGTTGATGATAAGGTTTCAAATGTATATATTTTCCTTGGACAATCGGAAAAACAAGGCCGGCAAGCTGTGCTGACCGCCTGAAAAACAATTTGGTGATCAAGATTAACATCATTTTCGTAATGTGTATAAATATTTTCAGGTTTAATTCTTTTAATGCATTTTTCAATTACTTTTATAATATCTAACCGTGGAACTGAATCAAAACGATTATCCGGAAAATCATAGGAAAAAACTTCCTCAAACCCAATTACCTTACTTGCATTTTTTGTTTGTTGCTCTAAATTTTTAATGGTTTGAGCATCGGCACCATCCCTGGCCATGGCCCCTTTTCCGAGGATCAATGCATATACATTATCTCCTTTCTCGACATGCCTAACAGCAGTTCCTCCGATACCTATAATTTCATCATCAGGGTGGGCAACAATAATAAGTACATTCATTTTTCACACTTTATATTAACCTTTGCCATGATTTGGCCATTTTTTATTTTTGCATCTGTAAACTCAAAGATAAGTTTATTTTTTTTTATAAAAGCGTTGGGATATCCTTCACCATCCAACATCCTGATATGGTCATAAATTG
This sequence comes from Desulfobacteraceae bacterium, assembly GCA_003353855.1. GTDB lineage: Bacteria > Desulfobacterota > Desulfobacteria > Desulfobacterales > Desulfobacteraceae > NBML01. The sequence goes on along the minus strand of PIVS01000249.1, from coordinate 1,191 downwards.
TTTCAATCCTTTTCAAATTTTCAATATTACCATCTTCTGGTTTAAACCTCTCAAACAAAACAACTGACCCTTTTTGAGGCATAGGCCTTGGCTTGTTCTCAAGAATAAAAGGGATCATGTCTTTAAAAATAATATCTGAGCAACACTCTAAAATTTCTTCACATGTTCCATCTAAATCAAGATCCCTCTTCATATAAATCGGACCGGCATCAAAGGATTTAACCACTTTTAAAGCTGATATTTTAGTTCTTTTACATCCTTGAACAATTAAATTTTGAAGGGGACTACCACCCCTGCCATAGGGCAAATCAGTCATGTGAAAAACCACACAATTGAAGTTTTGGTAAATATTTTTTGTAATCAGCCAAGACCAATGCGGGAAAAAAATATAGTCGGGATTAATCTTTCGAATCTTCTCATAACTCAAGTCATGTTTTTTTGTTATGAGATAATAGTCATGTTTGCCTGTCAATCTTTTAAAATTCTCAATATTCCACGATTTAATTGTTGCAACTATTATTTTCATCTTAAAATTTTAACACCCATGACTTTTTAATAATATGGTTTATTAATAATATTCCCTTTTTAAGGGTTCCCCCCGCTTTAAAGCCCTGGTTGATTTTCTTCCCAATATGGTTTCATAATATTTGGGCTCTATACCATGCCCCGGTCTAATCACCCTGATATTTTTTCTGGTGAATATTTCACCCTTTTTAATAGGTTCAACAATAAAAATCGATCTTCTGAAAATAAGATTTTCTTTCTCTCTTTTACCTATTTCATAACTGACTTTACCCAGCGCCTTCTCTTGATTCCTAATATCTATAACCAATTGTTTCAGCTCTTCTCCTTCAAGGGAAAAGGCAGCATCAACTCCACCATCACTTCGCTTGAATGTAAAATGCTTCTCAACAATTGAGGCGCCGAGAGCAACAGAAGTTAGTGGTATTAAACTCCCCAAAGTATGATCAGAAATACCAATGGTCATATTGAGTTTTTCTTTTAAATCAAACATGGTTTTCAAATTCATTTGATCATATTCTGCAGGATATGAACTAATGCAATGAAGAACTGCAACTTCAGGTGTTCCATTCTCTTTTAGTGTCTTTATTGCAAATTTTAATTCATCAAAGGATGTGAGACCCCTGGAAATGATAACAGGTTTTTTAGTTTTTCCAACCTTTTTTAAGA
>PIVS01000011.1 GCA_003353855.1 Desulfobacteraceae bacterium | reverse complement strand
CTGCCCAGATGGACCATCATGTTCCGTCATATCCTGCCCAACTCCCTGACATCGGTAATGGTTATCTCCACTATCCAGGTGGCCAATGCCGTCATGAGCGAGGCTGCTCTTTCCTTTCTCGGGCTTGGCATGCCCGTGTCTAGACCCTCTCTGGGATCCCTTATCCGGGCCGGTCAGGAGTTTTTCTTTTCCGGTTCCTGGTGGATCACCGTATTCCCGGGACTCTGGCTGGTGCTCTTTATCCTTGTGATCAACCTTCTGGGTGACTGGCTCAGGGATGTACTTAACCCGAAACTTTATAAAGGATAGAAATTTACGATGTCTCACCTTTTGGAAGTGCAGGATCTTGAAGTTAAATTTGCCTTAAGGTCCGGCGATATAACGGCAATCGACGGCGCCAGTTTTACCCTGGATAAGGGAGAACGACTGGGGATTGTTGGGGAAAGCGGGGCGGGAAAGTCGGTGACCGGTTTTTCCATTATTAACCTGATCAGCAAGCCCGGATTTATTTCCCGGGGAAGCATCCATTTTGAGGGAAAGAAGATCAGCGATTATACCGATTCTCAGATGCGGGAAATCCGGGGGAATCGGATTTCCATGATCTTCCAGGATCCCATGATGACCCTGAACCCGGTATTTACCATCGGGTTCCAGATGATCGAAACCCTTAGGGCCCATAGAAAAATTTCAAAATCAGATGCCAGGGCCGTTGCCCTGGAAAAATTAATAAAGGTCCAGATCCCTTCTCCGGAAGAACGCTTGGATCAATACCCCCATGAATTGTCCGGGGGAATGCGCCAGCGGATCATTATTGCTATTTCTCTTCTGGCAGATCCGGCCATCATCATTGCAGACGAGCCCACAACTGCCCTGGATGTGACCATCCAGGCCGAGATAATGGATCTTCTCCAGCAGCTTTGTGAAACCGAGCGCATGGGACTGATTCTGATCACCCATGATCTGGGGGTTGTTTCCCAGGTGACAGAGAAAATTGCCGTCATGTATGCCGGAAAGATCATTGAATTCGGTTCCACAGACCAGGTGGTCCATAATCCGGTTCATCCCTATACAATAGGACTGATTGGATCCATTCCAGGATCAATTCCCCCGGGGGAGGAACTCAGGCAGATTCCCGGCATGATGCCGACCCTGACCGATATCCCGGAAGGATGTGCATTCAATCCCCGGTGTGAGTTGAGCGATACGATCTGTACTCAAAAAACCCCTGTGCTCGAGGAAAAACAAAACGGTATTATGGCAGCCTGCCATATGAAATAACCTAGGAAATAAGATGGAACGAAATATTAAAATGAATACAGAAAAACCATTGGTCAGCATCAATAATGTGGTGAAGCATTTTGACATTTCCGGCGGGTTCCTTGATCAGCTCACACTCAAAGGCGGCAAAATTCGGCGTGAAAAGACCTCTGTTAAGGCTGTGAACGATGTTTCCCTCTTTGTCAACAAAGGGGAAACCCTGAGCGTGGTGGGGGAGAGCGGGTGTGGTAAATCCACCCTTGCCCGGGTGATCATGGGACTCTATCCGCCCAATTCAGGGCAGGTTCTCTACGACGGGCAGCGGATTGACAATTTAAGCCATAATCAATGGCTTCCCTTTCGCAAAAAGATGCAGATGATCTTCCAGGACCCTTACGCATCCCTGAATCCCAGGAAAACAGTGCGCCAGACCCTGGAGGAACCCCTGCGTTTCCACAATCCCCGTATGATCGCATCAGAAGCTGCTGATAAGGCAGCCGAAGTCATGGAGCAGGTTGGGGTAGATCCTGCCTGGATCACCCGGTATCCCCATGAGTTTTCCGGTGGGCAGCGCCAGCGGATCTCCATAGCACGTGGCCTTATCCTGGATCCTCAGTTCATAGTGGCTGATGAACCGGTATCTGCTTTGGATGTGTCCATCCAGGCCCAGATTTTAAACCTGCTCATGGAGTTGATGGACAAGCGTGATCTTACCTATTTGTTTATCACCCATGATCTGTCCGTGGTTCACCATATCAGTACCCGGGTGGCGGTTCTCTATCTTGGTACCCTCTGCGAACTGGCCTCTGCCCATGACCTGTTCTACGAACCTCGTCATCCCTATACCCGGGCCCTGCTTTCCGCCATTCCCAAGGTGGGGGAGAAAGCGGCCAAGCATATCAGACTCAAGGGGGAGGTGCCCACACCGGTAAATTTTCCCACCGGATGCGTTTTTCACGGGAGATGCGTCTATGCCGATGAGCGGTGCATCAGGGAAATGCCTAGCCTGATGAAGCTTTCCAACGGCGGATTTGTGGCCTGCCATGGTGTGGAGGAAAACCGTCCCATGGATTAAGAGCAATAACCTGGGTGATAATAGTCTTTAAGGCCCGTAAATTAATGGAAAAGCCCCGGCAACAACTGTCGTGGTCATCGAAGAGGTGGAGTCAGACAATTGGGGTATAGGCGGAGAATCCATCACCCTTCGCAGGGGGATCGTCTCCCTTCCGAGATGAAATTAAAGGATGCCTTTGATACCAGCCGGGGAACCGTGAGGGAAGCCCTCAGGGTATTAAAGGGTATATTGGCAGAAATTGAGACCCTGATCGAGACAGGACCCACAGAGTGGGAAACCATCCATGACAATATCCATACCTATTTTCATAAATATCTGCCCTTTAGCCGGGAACTGCTTGATCAGGACTACCAGGATCTGTGCAAGATTTTGGCGGCGCTGGAGAAACAAGATGGGGATGAAGCAAAAAGGGTTGCAAGGAAGCATGTGGCCAGGTTCAGCCGCCTCATGGCTGAACAGCAATGCAATCCCGGGGCAGCCCAGGAAGATGATGGGATATAAGCATGACCGGTATTACCCCTTATATTTTTAAGATTCAGCGTTACTCCATCCATGATGGGCCTGGTATCCGGACAACCCTGTTTTTTCAAGGGTGTCCCTTGTCCTGTCGCTGGTGCCACAACCCGGAAAGCCAGGCCATGGACCTTTTACAAGGCGCGAAATCCTTTGGGACGGATCTGCCTGGCCTGCGCAAACCCTTACCCTTGTCGGAAGAACGGGTTGAAGAGCTTGTGAAAACTCTGGTCCATGAAATTGAAAAGGATAATATTTTTTACGACGAATCCAATGGGGGCGTCACCTTTTCAGGCGGCGAGCCCTTATCCCGCCCAAAACTGCTTCTGCCATTGCTTGAGGCCTGCAGGAACCAGGAGATACACACCTGTTTGGATACCTCCGGATTTGCTTCCTTCGAGATTTTGAAGGCTGCTGCAACAAAGGCCGACCTGGTGCTTTTCGATATTAAGATCATGGAGGAGCGGGACCATCTTGCCTTTACGGGAAAGCCCGGAGGGCAGGTTCTGGAAAACCTCAAAAAACTCTCACGCCTCAAGGTTAATCTGAAACTGCGGTTTCCCTTGATTCCCGCCATGACAGATACCCGGGAGAACCTTTGCAAGATGATTGAATTTTTAACAAAAGAGACAGTGTACCGGGATATCCATATTCTGCCCTTTCACACCATTGGTGAAGGCAAGTATGAATTTTTGAAAATGAAAAATGAATTAAAAGGTATAAGCCCTCCCACGGATGAAAGGGTGGAAGAAGTCAGGCAGATGTTTGAGTCTGCTGGTTTTAATACGAGGATTGGGGGTTAGAATGAATCCAAGGGTGGCGCAATTACGAACAAAGAGTCTTGAAAAAAAAGTGACCATATCCCATGAACGGGCAAACCTGGTGACTCAGTTTTATAAAACAAACGTCAGCCCTGGCCATTCCGTCCCGGTTCAGCGGGCCTGAACCCAAGGCGGTTCCCACCTATCCTGAAGTCTGCCTCCATTCCCTTGGGGACCTTGAAATTTTGAATTCCAGGGCCCGGGTGGCCTATGGGGTATCAAAAGAAACAAAGCAGGTGTATGAGCAATTCATTATCCCTTTTTGGAAGGGGAAAACCATCCGGGAAAAGATTTTTGCCTCCATGGAAGAAGACTGGAAGAAAGCCTTTGATGCCGGCATTTTTACGGAATTTCAGGAGCAGCGCTCCCCGGGGCATACAGCCGGCGGAGATTTGATCTATACCAATGGATTTAATGATCTGAAAGACAGGATTCAGTCGGCCCTGGGGAATCTGGATTTTTTTTCAGATACCACTGCCCTTGACCGGCAAGAGGTCCTGAACGCCCTTGATATTGCCGCAGACGCCTGGATTCTTTTTGCCAACCGCCATGCCGATGAAGTGCTCGCTACTGTTTTTAACGCATACCACAAGGCTGTAACCGATAAACCCAATGCCAGGGGAGGGGTGTATCGGATCAACCTTTTACCCACCACCTGCCATGTTTATTTTGGGGAAATCACCGGGGCCCTGCCCGATGGTCGAAAAGCGGGTATTCCCTTTTCCGAGGGGATTTCTCCGGTCCAGGGGGCGGATCGATGCGGCCCCACAGCAGTGTTAAAGTCTGCGGCTAAAATTTTTCTGAATCTTCTATCCCATCCAGACAAATCACCTGGATATTACCATTGATCACCACCCATTTCAGGTCAAAGTCAAATAAGCGGATGCCGTATGTCCTGTCCGGCTCATCCCTGTTTTGGGCACAATATCCGGGTCTGGGATCGTTTTCAAGTATCTGGGTGATGATGGATCGAAGATCCGGGATTTCTTTTTCCAGGAGGGCGCACTGGGTGAGGGCCTTGTCTGAAAAATTAATTCTAAATCCGGACTCCGGGGGCTTGGGGGCAAAGCCGCCTGTGGCATGGGGAATGATATCTGAATAGGGCAGGTAGGGCTTGATATCCACCACCGGGGTCCTGTCCAAGATATCCACCCCTTTGAGATGGAGAACGGGGCCCCGGGTTGTTATTTCAATAGATTCCAGGCCCACCGCAGACATGCCCACGGGGTTGGGTCTGAAGGGGGAACGGGAGGCAAAAACCCCCACTTTTTTGTTGCCGCCCAGGCGGGGGGGGCGGACCATGGTAGGCCAGTTTTTTGTGATGGCCCTGTGAAAGACAAAGAGAAGCCAGATGTGGGAAAAGCCGGAAAGTTCCCTTACTGCCTCTTCCTTGGCAAATTCCTGGTGAAAGATGAGGGTGGCCGGTGCGTTTTTCACCAGGTTCATCTGCCTGGGAATCCCGAATTTTTCCTTGAAACAGGTGTGCAGGGTGCCTATTGGTTTAAATGGGTATTCCATAAATTATCCAGGGTGTGTACAAGGGTTTATCTATCACCCTTTATTATTTCGGGTTTTATCCCGGCAAATTGTATCCTTAATAGAGGAAGAAAGGAAGCGTTTGTCGGAAAGGGATAAAAAAGGATGATTTTGCGGCTTTGTTTGGGTATATTGGATAGCAATAAAAAATTTAGGAGGGGAATATGAAATTTGTAGGGTTGCTGCTGATAATCGGCTTGGTCATCCTTGGCGGGTTTAAATTGTTTTCAAGAAAATTATTGTATTTCCCAACCCCGGTGAGCAAATCAAGGCTTGCCTACCTGAAAACCGGTTTTGACCAGGTTAGGGAAATTACCATACCCATTGAAGAAAAAAGGGAACTCCACGGCTGGCTGATTCAAAAGGATATGGAGAACCTGCCTACCCTCTTTTATTTTGGGGGCAATGCCGAAGAGCTATCCTTGAATATGGAGGATTTTGTCCAAAATCTTGATGCCAATGTGGTTATGGTTAATTATCGGGGTTTTGGACAAAGCCATGGATCACCTGAAGAAGCAGCACTTAAATCAGATGCCCTGGCCATCTATGATGCCATGGCAAAAAAATATAATATAAACCCCGGCAGAGCCGTTGCCTGGGGCAGAAGTATCGGATCATCCATGGCCTGCTTTCTGGCCATGGAGCGGAAACTTGGAAGGCTGATCCTCACTTGTCCCTTCGACAGCATTGAGTCAGTGGCAGCCAATTATTATCCCGGATGGCTGGTGGGGATGGTATTAAAGGATAAACATCGGACCATTGATTTTTCACCCGGTATCACCTCTTCCACCCTGGTCTTGGCCTCCAAAACAGATGAGGTGATACCACCGGGGAATACAAAAAAATTATATGATAGTCTGATCTGCCCCAAAAAACTGGTGTATATTGAGGGGGCCGGGCACAATACTATTTCTGAATTTGATGCTTACTACAAGGCTGTGAATCTGTTTTTGGCCGGGACGGATAAAGAAGAGAAAAAATAAAAGAGCTGCTTAACAAAGGGGAGGTATTGGGGGGGACAAAAATTGTTTAAGTATGCTGTACTTTTTGAAATCGATGTCAATCCAATGGTTGATAAGCAGCTCTTTTTATCGGAGCCCTCCGATCAAGGGCAGGGGCCTGGACCGGAGTCGGGTTTGTTTTAGAGCAGCGTTAAAAGGTAGAACAAAACAATTGCATTTATAAACCAGAAAATTGCTTTGGCAGCCCCCATATTAAGGCAGTTGGAATCGACCTTAAAAGCAATGAATCCATTGGAACTATATTTTTCGGAATCTTCAGGTGTAAAAAAGTAAATCATCACATCTAATATTTTTTTGAGCATAGCTTTCATTGGTCGCCTCCACAACAGGGGTTTATTCATAAACCAGGGTGAATCTTCCTGATTGAGTTGCTTTATGTAGAAAATATATACCTGATTTGGTATTAAGTAAAATTAAAACAATTAACCCTTTGATTAAGAGATACTAATGCTTCCCGATTTGAACCGCATCAAGGTGTTTTATTTTATATTTGCATTTAAAAGCGCTGGCCTGGCTGCCAGGGAATTAAATATAACCCCCTCCGCCGTGAGCCAGGCCCTTACCAAGCTGGAGGCAGAGCTCAAGGTTCTGCTGTTTACAAGGCTTCATAAAAAGCTGGTTCCCACATCGGCCGGGGAGGCGTTGTTCCAAATTGTATCCCCTTTTATCCGGGATCTTGAAGCCGGCATCGGAAAAATTCTCCAGGCAAAACAGGTGCCCACGGGCATGCTGAGTATCGGCTCACCCATTGAGTTTGGAAAATCCTATTTTCCCGGGATATTTGCCTCTTTCCGGCAAATCTATCCAGACGTGGTCTTTACCCTGAATCTTGGGGACCCCTCGAAGATTTTCCCCATGATCAACAGTGGAGAAGTGGATTTTGGGCTGGTGGATGCATTTTTAACCCGTGACCAGATGCACGGTGATTTTGGGATTTACAGCAGTGAACCCCTGATTGAAGAGGAGGTGATTCTTGCCTGTTCAAAAAAATATTATGACCGGGAAATACATGGGGACCATTCCTTTGAAAACCTTGCCGCCAAGGAGTTTATCTCCTATCAAAAATCATCTTTGACCCTGCGCAACTGGTTTAAGTATCATTTCAACCGGTTTCCCATCGGATTGAACCGGGTCATGACCGTGGACAGTCACCAGGCCGTTATCAACGGGATCAAGAATCACATAGGCATGGGGGTTATAGCGTCCCATATCGTGGGAAACGCTATTGAAAAAGGGGAGATCATACCCGTTCCCACCACAAAAAAAGATGTTATCAACAAAATATCCCTGGTCCAGCTCCAGGACAAGGTGCCAAGCCTGACGGAAAAGACCTTTATCCGGTTTTTAAGAGAAGATGCTAAGGACTCGGACTGGTCCGTCAAATTTTTTGACCAGTCCTGATCCATTCTGATGGCATATTCTTCCTTGACAATTATTTAGTAGTTACTACAATAGTCACTAATGATTACCCACCCATTATGGAGCTATTGGAATGGCAAAACAAGAGATACAGGATGCCGTAAAAGCTGGTATCCCACTTTTTATCGGTTATTTCCCAGCTGCCGCAGCCTTCGGGATTCTGTCCAAAACAACAGGGGTCACCCTGATGGAATCCTTTTTATTTTCCGCCGTGGTTTTTGCCGGGGCCAGTCAGTTTATTGCACTGAATCTTCTGGCCACGGGAATGGGGCCCTTGGGAATCATACTGACAACCCTCCTGGTTAATTTCAGGCATTTTTTGATGAGTGCCTACCTGGCCACCCGGATTAAAAAGACAATTAAAAAATATTATCTTTTCCTGGCCTTCGGGGTTACAGACGAGGTTTTTTCCGTACTCTCCTTTAAAAAAGGTCCCTTGTCCAAGGGGTTTGTTTTTGCACTCCAGATGTCTGCCTATTCGGGTTGGGTATCCGGCACCCTTTGCGGCTATCTTCTAGGGGAATTTATTCCCCCTATTTTGAGCCAGAGCATGGGAGTGGCTCTATATGCTCTTCTTTTGGCCATATTAATGCCCGAGATAAAGGCCTCTTTTCTCTGTTTGTTTCTGGCATTGTCGTCGGGTCTTCTCAACTGGCTGCTGATCTATTTGGATTTTTTACCAAAGGGCTGGAGCATCATAGTCTGCATCCTTATCATTGCCACGGCAGGGGCCTTTTTAACCCTGGGGTCCCAAAGGTCGGAAAATCATGGATAATAATTTAATCCCCTTGATCCTGGGAATGGCTGTAGTAACCTATGGGCCGCGCCTTTTGCCCTTTTTATTTTTCAGCAACACGCGTATACCCAGGAGAGTGGATGCCTTTTTAAAATGTATTCCAGTGGCTGCCATCGGCGCCCTGATCATCCCCGGTGTAATAACAGCAACTCCGGATATGCCGGAAGCTGCCTTGCTGGGAATCGGATTTACGGCTGTCTATTCGTTTTTCAGGGGCGGCATTATCGTTCCGGTATTGGGATCGGTGGGGGTTGCCTATCTGGTTATGGCAGGGCTTGGATAACAGGAGGACTATATTATGGAAAAAGCCACCCGCATGATGAAGGATATGAAGACCCTGGGGTTTTCCGAGTATGAGTGTAAAGCATATTTGAAATTGCTGGAAGAGTTCCCCTTGAACGGGTATGCCTTGAGTAAAGCCTCAAGGATACCAAGGTCCAGGATTTACGAGGTCTTGAAAAATCTCATTGATAAGCAGATGGTCTTTGAGCAGGAAGATGAAAAAAACCGGGTGTACTATCCCGTGGAACCTAAAATCTTTATTAAAAAGCTTAGGGACCATTATGAAAAACTTTTTGAGGATCTGTCCCAATATGCCGGGGCCCTTTACCAGGAAGTCAAGCAGGATTACAAGCTTGTGGTCATTACGGGGCGGGAAAATATCATCAGCTTTTTAAAGCTGCTCATCAATGGGGCTAAAGAACGAGTGGCCCTCTCCATCTGGGAAGAAGAAATAAAAGAACTGACCTATGAACTGGATACCGCCCTGGATCGGGGGGTCATGCTCCGGGGGATCTATTTCGGGAAAAACAACGCCTATAAGTCCCTGGTTCCCCACCGCAGAATTGACCGGTATATGGCCGAGAAAAAGGAGAGATACCTGTCCGTCATCATTGATCACACCCATGCTGTCTCCGGAATCATGTCCCGGGGTGCCAATGCCAAGGTGACATGGACCAGGGATGAAGGGTTTATTGAGGTCAGTGAGGACTATATTGCCCATGATCTTGTGGTCAATCTCTATTCTGCTTCAACGGATCCAGAGGGCTATAAGAAATTTGAAGACTTTGCCGATAATGTCCACGACTATTATTTCCATTATTCAAAAAATGATCTGACCGCCTATAAAAATCTCATGGAGTGATATTTATCCCCATGAATGAAATTTGAAGCATAATCCCCCATATGGGTGATGTAATTCATTTTTGCCCATGCTTAAATCAGGTTTAGATTGTGAGGGATTTAACCTGTTTAGTAACAGCTTTTTAGCAGAGGGAGGCAATAAATGGTTGGCGAGATATTTGAAAAAAATTATCAGTATTATTGTGATAGGATCGCAGAGCTTGATTTTACTAGCATAAAAGAGAGACTTGGGACTGAATCTGACAGGGATCAGATGAAAATTTCCTTTATTGACAGGGATTATCTGGTTTCAAAGAAGGGGGTTACAGATGCGTCAGGCAACAGACCCGATTACATGGTTTGCGTCATCCTTGCCAAGTATCTTCTGCTTACTCCCGATAAATCCTATAATGATACCGAGTGGGTATCTTTTAAGGATTTCAAACGCGCATCCCATTTCACCAATACAAATTTTTTCAGCAGCGATACCGAACAGGTCATTGTGAAAAACTTTTCCGGCAGAGTTAACGAGCTTTCCCGGGCCGGTAAAGCCCTGGGAGGTATTGACCATGAACTGAGAACATCATATGATCTGGCCATGGAATTTATTGCACTCCCCCGGATATCACTTCTGCTGCTTTTTAATGAAAAAGAAGAAGCCTTTCCTGCCAATTGCAGCCTCCTTTTTCAGAAACATGCAGAATTTTATCTTGACCCCGAGTCCCTGGCCCTGACAAGTGCCTGTCTTGCCAAATGTCTTAAAAAGACAGATCAGAATACCAGGCGTGGAAAATGAACCCTTCAAGCAATTATTTAAAATGTTCCGGGAGTGACATAGTTTCATCGGGCAGGCGGTGCAAATGTGCTGTTCCTGCCCGATGAAACATTTATCCCTATTTGGGTGACCAGAGAACCATCCTTGGCTTTTTTGCAAGTTCGCCCACAAGATCCGTCAGTTTTCCAAAGGAGAGACAACTTGCCATGCAATGCTTGACACAGGCCGGATCAAGCCCCTTTCGGGTCCGGGGTTTACACAGGACACACAGCTCCGTGGGGAAGGGCAGAAAGGTGAGATATGCCTTGTCCTTTGGCAAATCCTGAACGATTTCCATCACTTTTATACCGGTTAACGGGGCTTGCCATCCATGTTCCTGGCAGCAGGCAACCGTGCAGGCAAAGCATCCCGTACAATATTCATAATCGATGAGCAGGCCGTTTTTGCTTGATTTAGACATAGGTATCCTCCCGGGTCTCTTTTCTGATTTTGCATAAAAGATGCTTGATGGGGGCACCCAGCCCGTCCTTTCCCTGCTCGTTCATGGGAATGAGCATGTTGATATTGGATTCAAAGGTGCGGAACAAAGGATCATCCTTTTTTTCGGGAAACCACCAGCCATGGGCGGCCATGACCATCCAGGGCGGGACAATCTTTGTCACCTTTGCTTTGAACCTGGCCTTTCCCATCCAGTTTTCAACCACCACCCATTCCCCGTTGGATATATTGTTTTTATGGGCGGTTTCCGGATGGATTTCCACAATGGGGTCGGGATCAAGACTTCTTAACCAGGGGATATTGCGATGCTCTGCATGGAAGAATGCAGGGGAGCGCCTGCCCGTCCCCAGGATCAAAGGATAGTCCTTGAACAGGTCCGGCCGTGACACCGGAGTAAAGGGCGGTTCCCTGTGATAGGGCAATGGTTCAAGATTCCATTCCTCCCTGAGAGTTGAGTAAAGTTCAAATTTCCCCGACGGGGTGGCAAAACCTGGCTTGCCGTCGGATCTTAATAACCCTTTTTCATGGCGGAAATAGGGTCTTGAGGCGTGATTTTCCGGGGGCAGAGCCCATCCTTTTTCTGAAAGTGTTTTAAAGTTCATTCCCGAGGGTTCAAGGATTTCATCAAAGAGCTCATGGATTTTTTCCCATTTAAAATCCGGGTCAAAGCGTTTGGACAGCTCAAAATTTATTTCAACATCGGGCCGGCAGCCCTCCACGGTTACGGCTTTGTTAATGGTTTGGAGGGGAACCCACCAGGACCTTACCCCGTCTTTTTCAAGAAAGGTGGCCGCAGGCAGGATAATATCTGCATACCGCAGGGAGGGGGTCATGAACAGGTCTATTCCCACGATGAAGTCCAGCTTTTCCAGGGCCTTTTGCCAGAGTTTGGGATCAAGACCAATTCCCGACAGGGGGTTGCAGGTCTGCATCCACAATCCCTTGACCGGGTAGGGCTTTTCACTGAAAATCTGCTCAATCACCTTGTCTGTCTGGCATCTCCAGATAAATTTATTAAAGGGACCATATTCACCTTTGCCTATCCTGGGTTTGTCTAAAGCCTGATCCTTTAGTTTGATCACCCCTTCCGCGCCGGGGAGGGCATAGGCAACCGCATTAAATGCCGACCGGGTAAATACATTTCCCCCCGGGGTGTCCAGGTTGCCGGTAAGAGCCCACAAGGCTGCAATGGCATGGCACAATGGCGTAATTTCCGGGGTCATGTCAATGGGAACCCCCCAGTGGATTGAGGCAGGCTTTGCCCTGGCATAAAAGACGGCAGCCCTTTGAATCTCTTTGGCGGGAACATAGGTGATTTCTTCCACTTTTTCAGGTGTGTAGCCGGCACAGCTTTCCTTGAATTTATCCCATACCGTAGTACAGGAAATTTTCTCTTTATTTAAAAGAGATATATCAAAAACGCCTGTTAAAGCAGGTGTTACCAAAGCGGGAGATACAAGCTTGATTGAATAGGCCTGGTTCTGTGTATCCCAGATATTGATCTTCTTTGTACTGGTGTCAAAAATAACAAAATTTTCCTTTGATCCCCCCGGGATTACCTCTGATTCCCTTAAAAGTTTTCCCGTATCATTTCTCACCAGTCTTGGAGCATCTGTCCAGGTTTCCAGGAAACTTTGGTCATAGAGCTGCTCTTTGATAATGACGTGTAAAAACCCCATGGCAAGAGCTGCATCTGTTCCCGGTCTGATTTTGAGCCAGTGCTTTGACCGGGAGGCAAAAAAGGAAAGTCTCGGGTCAATGGTGATGATCTTTGTCCCTTTTTTCATAAGATCGGTTATCCAGTGGCCAAATAGATTGTCAGGGCAGGTGGCCGCAATATTATACCCCCAGATGATCATGCATTCGGGCACCTTGTATTCGGGATTGTCATAACGTCCGGGCAGCCATTGGGCAGCATCAAAGACACTGTAATCACCCTGGATGGTGTCAAGGGCTGCAATCCGCGGGCTGTAACAGGCATTGCCGCTCAAGGCAAACATCACATTCGGGCTGCCGTAGGCGTAGGCCAGCATACAGATCCACGGGCCGATATCCCTCCCGGTTCCCATGGAGAAAATCATGCTTTCAGGACCGAAATCCTCCCGGATACCCTTCATTTTTTCTTCAATGATATCAAAGGCTTCATCCCATGAAATTTCTTCAAATTGATCTTCCCCCCGTTTACCAACCCGCTTAAGGGGGGATTTTAACCGGTCCTTGTGGTCTATATACTGGGTCATGGCAAGGGCCCTTGCGCACAGGCGCCCCTGGTTCCAGGGATGATCAGGGTCCCCCTCTATTTTTATAAGCTTGTTATCCTTGATATGGGCAAGAACACCGCAGCCGCCGTGGCATCCCGGGCCTGCAGACCAGGTGGTTGTTTTAACTATAGTTGTTTGAGAAGGGGTTGTTTTACTTTCTTCCATTGGTTTTCCTTGAGTTGCGGTGTTTAAAATTGAGCCCCGGCCTGCCTGGAAATGATCCGGCCTGTTTCAGCAATTTTTTTTCCAAGGGTTTCAAATTTATCAGCGGTAAAGGTTCCCACAAGAACAATCCCTGCCGTTACCTCATTATTGTGATCAAAAAGCGGGGCGCTGACAGCCGTTATTCCCGGTGTGATTTCACCATTATCAACGGCATAGCCGTTTTTACGGCAGAATTTGACCTCCTGGGCAAGCTTGTCTTTGTCAAAACTGTCCGGATCCCCATGGAAAAAGAGCTGGCCTGTATCCATGATTCTTTGCTGCTCTTTTTCATCAAGGAAGGCAAAAATAGCTTTTCCATGGGACCCATGGGTGATGTGCAGAGACTGGTATTGCCGGACCGTGACCGAAAGCCTGTCATTCCCGTCATATTTCCCTGCAATATAAAATTGGTCATTGCTGATGATACCCAGCAGCACGCTTGAACGGGTTTCATGGGCAAGGGTTTGCAGGTGGTCTTTGGCAATGGCAGTGAGATCAAATTTTTCACTTGCTCTCCGGGCCAGGGGCAGGAGGGCAGGACCCAGGGAATAGGTCTTGGTTTTGATGTCTTTTGTAATGAAGTCATATCGGGCCAGGGCATTTAAGATTGAATATCCCTTGCTTTTATGTATGCCGATCTCTTTGCAGATACTTGTCAGGCCGTAATCACTGCCCTTGTTTTTTCCAAGGCACAACAGCAGCTTTACAGCCTGTTCCACCGCCGGGGATGTCGGCGGGTAAATGGATTTCTTTTTTTCTGCAGTCATGCAAACACTCCTTGTTCTTTAGGAAGTTCTGTATACAGAACAGAGTTCTATATATTAGAACAAACAGAAAATTCTCTGTCAAGAAAAAAAATGAATGGATAAACCTTGGGGGGGGATTAAATTTGGGTGTAAAATTTAATTAGAATGGTTTTCCTATATGATTTGAAGGGCAGTGTATGCATGGGTTCGGCAAGCTTACATTGAAGCATAAGCTTGCCGGATGATGGGTCAGGCACAAACCTTTTAACACAGAGATTTAGAGTCCTTGGAAGTTGACAAGGGCTGAATGTGTTCGCCTTCATTGCCAAAACCGGTCATGGTGGCCTGCCAACATCTCCGGATCTGTATTTTTTTTCTGGACAATCTTTTTGGATGCCTTATTTTTAAGTTTCAAAAATTTTTAGTATAAATCTAAACGGAGCCCCTATGAACCTAAAAAATGACCCGACAACAATTGACCTGTCCGAACTTTTAATGCCGCTTAATGACAATGCTTCAGACCATATCACATGGGTCGATTTTGACGGAGAAGTCCAGGTTTCGAAAACAAGCGTCATAAAAGAGAATGCCAAATTCTGGTATGAAACGCTTGAGGCTGGAAATGGATATGTAGGACCCCAGGCGGCTAACGATCAAGAATATTTAGAAAAAGAGTTGGACTCTCTAAAGCGGGATTGGTCAAAAGATGCTAAGGGATATATCGATTTCTAATTTTGAGGCATTGGCAATTTACCTTTGAAAACTCTCAGGTTTTTTACGCCGTAAGTCTTTAATGATTTCGGCACTGGGAGAATTTTATTATAGATATAATGTCCGGTTTGGATAAATGTAACCCATTTTGTTTAGCTGTAAAAAGGAGGACTGACATGACCAAGAACAACTATGTCTCCTATATGCTTTCCGGCATCCAAGCCCTTATTGAAATCACTACAGGAGATTCATGATTTGGGATTCCGGGAAATTACCCTAGAATTGTCCACCGACTACACCGATGAGGCCTTAAAAGAAGCCATTGCAAGAGATCTGGGTATCCGGGATTTTACCTGGCAGATCCAGGGTAAAAGCCTGGATGCACGGAAAAAAAGCAATATCCACTGGCTTATCCGGGCCGGTGTTCTGTCCGATGAACTTGTGGGGGGCGAGCCCTTTGTCTATCCGTGTATGGACATTCCCCGGAAGCCACGAACCACCCGGGCCCTGGTGGTGGGAAGCGGACCGGCAGGTTTTTTTGCAGCCCTTGTATTGCAGAAAGCCGGGTTTAAAACCCTGGTCATCGAACGGGGCTCTAAGGTGGCCAAGCGGTCGGACTCCATACAGAGGTTTGAATCCTCCGGCAGTTTTGATCCCATGAATAATTATGCATTCGGCGAAGGCGGGGCCGGTACTTTTTCCGATGGAAAGCTCACCTCAAGAACCAAAAAAGTGGCCAAGGAAAAACAGTTTATCCTGTCCAGCTATATCCGGGCAGGTGCCCCCAAAGAGATTGAATACCTGGCCCATCCCCACCTGGGCACGGATCATCTTCGGCGCATTGTGAAGGGCTTAAGAAAAGAGTTCCAGGAAGTGGGGGGGCAGATGCAGTTTGAAACGCTGCTCACCGATCTTATCATCAAAAACAAAAAAGTAATTGCCGCTGTCACCTCAAAGGGAGAGATACCCGCCGATGTGGTGGTTATTGCCCCGGGCCATTCAGCCCATGAAACCTATCGCATGCTGATTCGCAATAGGGTGAGGTTTCAATCCAAAAATTTTGCCATTGGCTGCCGGGTGGAACATCCCCAGGAGCTCATTAATACAGCCCAGTGGGGAAGCCTATCCCTTCCAGGGGTCAAGGCCGCGGAATATAGACTTACTGCAAAAGGAGACGGGTGTCTTCCTGTCTACACCTTTTGCATGTGCCCGGGCGGCACGGTGGTTCCGGCTGCCGCCTATGAAACCACCAATATTGTAAATGGTATGAGCCGGTACAAACGCAGCGGCCGGTTCGCAAATGCCGCCTGTGTGGCCGGCGTCAATCTTGAGTCCCTTCTGGATAAGCCGGTGGACCCCTTGGAAGCCCTTGACTGGCTGGGGGATCTGGAGCACAGGTTCTATCAATATTCCAAGGGGTATAAGGCTCCCTTTGCCACCATTAACGGGTTCATTAATAAACAGGCTCCCTCAAGGAATGTAGAGACAAGCTATCCCCTGGGTCTTGCACCTGCGCCCTTGTGGGAATTGCTTCCCGAAGAAATCAGCCGTTCCATTGCCCGGGGGCTTACCGTGTTCAACCGGAAACTTAAGGGATTTGATTCAGGGATTATTCTGGGGCTGGAGAGCAAAACATCCTCGCCGATTCAGGTTCTCAGGGAGCCTGACAGATGCTGCCAGGGATTTTCGAACCTGTATCTGGCAGGGGAGGGTTCCGGCTGGTCCGGCGGTATTATTTCCAGCGGCGTGGATGGGATACGAACGGCCATGTCCATTGTTCAAAAATATTCCTGAATCCTTAAATGATCAGGTTTAACTCCTGATTTGACCTTCTCCCCAAGCCACAAATTTGGTGGTGGTCAACTCTTTAATGCCCATGGGGCCGTAGGCATGGAGTTTTGATGTGGAAATTCCCATTTCAGCACCCAGTCCCAGTGCTCCCCCGTCATTAAACCTTGTTGAGGCATTGACAATGACCAGGGAGGCGTCCACTTCCCGGACAAACCTGCGGGATTTATTGTAGTCAGAGGTGATAATGGCTTCTGTGTGGTTGGAGCCGTGGACCGCAATGTGGGCCATGGCATCTTCCATATCCCTTACCACCTTGACGGCCAGGATAAGATCCAGATATTCCGCATCCCAGTCTTCGGGTGTGGCAGACTCAATCCCGGGAAGAAGGGCGCAGGTTTTTTCACAGCCCCTGAGGGTGACACGGGCTTTGGTCAGGGCCCCGTGGACCAGGGGTAAAAATTTTTCGGTAACTTTTTCATGGACCAGCAGGGTTTCAAGAGCGTTGCAGACCCCGGGCCGCTGGGCCTTGGCATTGACTGTTATGCCGACGGCCATGTCAAGATCTGCCCTGTCATCAACATAGGCATGACAGACCCCTTTGTAGTGTTTGAGCACGGGGATGGTGGACAGGGCAACCACGTGGCGGATGAGGCCTTCTCCGCCCCTGGGAATGATAAGATCAATGGATTCCTCTTGTTTGAGCAGAATATCCACGGCTTCCCGATCCGGGACCGGAATAACCTGGACGGCTGCACCGGGCAGGCCCGCCTCTGTAATGCCCTCTTCGATCACCGATGCCAGGGCCATGTTGGAATGGATGGCTTCTGACCCGCCCCGTAAAATCACGGCATTTCCCGCCTTGAGACAGAGTCCTGCCGCATCCACGGTGACATTGGGCCGGGATTCATAGATAATTCCGATGACCCCCAGGGGAATCCGCATCTTTGCTATTTCTAGCCCGTTGGGCCGGATGGAGGAATCAGATAAAGAGCCCACTGGATCTTCGAGTCCGGCCACAAAGGAGAGGCCATGGGCCATGGAATCTATGACCTTGTCGGTGATGGTGAGCCGGTCGATCATGGCCGGGGTTAATCCGTTTGTTTTGGCTATTTCAATATCTTTTGCATTTTCCGCCTGGATGGACGGGGCATTTTTTTTGATGATTTCGGCAATGGTAAGAAGTGCCTTGTTTTTTTGGTTGCTGGAAACAGCAGCCATGGTCCTTGCTGCTTTTCTGGCATCTTGCGAAATTTGAATGATCGTGGTTTCCAAAGACATGTTTGTCTCCTTTTGAAGGGGGGTTCGTATAAAAAATTTATTCCGGCTCTGTTGTGATCACCAGGTTATCCCTGTGGATCACCTCATCATAGGATCTGAATCCCAGCCGTTTTTTGATCTGGCTGGTTTTACAGCCCATAATCTTGAGAATATCCGAGGCATTGTAATTGACAAGGCCCATTCCCAGAGTCTTCTTGTCCTCATCTAAAAACTGGACGGGATCACCCACATCAAAATAATTTTCCACCCGGGTGATGCCAGAGGGGAGAAGACTTTTTCCCTGGCTGAGCACAGCATTCCTGGCTCCTGCATCAATGGTGATCTTTCCCTTGGCCTGGAGGGTGAGGCCGATCCAGTTTTTCCGGGAATTGAGTTTTACGGTTTTGGGTACAAAATAGGTGCCAATATAGTCATTATCGAAAATGTTAATCAATATGTTGGGCTGAAGTCCCGAGGCGATGATCATGGGAATTCCGGCTGCGGTCAGTTTTCTGGCCGCCGTGATTTTGGAGCCCATGCCGCCGGTGCCAAGGGGACCTGCAATCTTTCCGGCCATGGCATCAATGTGTTTTCCCATGGTGGTGACCTCACGGAGAAGCTCGGCATCTTCATGGACCCGGGGGTCCTTGTCATAGAGCCCACCGATATCCGTGAGATTAATCATGAGATCTGCCCCGAGGAGCATGGTGATCATGGCGCCCAAATTGTCATTGTCGCCAAATTGCAGGGATTTGACAGCCACGGTATCATTTTCATTTATAATGGGCAGTACATTCCATTCCAGCAGGGTGTTGATGGTGTTCCTTGCATTGAGATACCTTATCCGGTCACAGAGATCCCCCCGGGTCAGCAGAACCTGGGCCACTTTACGGCCGCAGTGTTCCAGGGCTTTTTCCCATTCCTTGATCAGGTCTGCCTGGCCAATGGCCGAGACAGCCTGGCGCTTGGGAGTTTCCAAGGGCCTAGAGGGCAGTCCAAGTTTGGTGACCCCGGCTGCCATGGCACCGGAGGAGACGAGAATTACCTGGATTCCCTTGTCATACAAGGCACAAATCTGGTCGGTGATACCATTGATGATCTCAATGTTTAAGCGATTATCCTTGGTCAGAACCCCGCTGCCAACCTTGATCACAATCCGCTTGCCTGTTGAAAGGGGGGTAAAATTTCTTGGTGTGTCCATATTCATATCTTTAGGTTTTTATTTTTCTTGAATTTATCTTTTTGGCCTAAGGGCAAAAAACTCATTCTGTCAGAAGAATTGCTATGCCGATTTTCCGTAAAAGTCAATCAAAATCCCGGCAGCTTGAATTTCATGGTAACTTCACCGGTCCTGCTGTCAATTTTGATCATTTTTTCCTGTCCCTGTCCTTTTTCCATTTTCTGTCCCGTGGCCATCTCCATGAGACCTGCTATGAAGTCCATGCCGGAATTCAGGACAGTTTCTATTTTTTCAGGTGGCTGGCCTGTGAGAATGTTTTCAGAAGACAGGGGTTCCTCTGGCTGCTGATTTTGAACAAAATTGGTTTCCAGGTCAATTTTTTGGTCATCCTTTTTTGCTTCAGCCCCCAGAACCTTCGGGTTCAGGTAAAAGGGGGTGTCCTCGGGAATGTCTTCGGGTTCGGCCCCGTCAAAGGGTATGGATTCAGCTTCTTCTCCCATCATTTCCCTGAGACGGTTGAGCATTTCATTCCTTTTTTCCCTGGAAAATTCAACCGTGTCCGGACCCTCGTCAAACACCCCTTTGAACAGGTCGGTTTTCAGCTGGATACCTGCCAGTATCCGTTCTTCTATGCTGGCCTTTGCAATGAGGTTGATGACATTGATGCAATGGCTTTTCTGGCCTATGCGGCTGACCCTGCCTATGCGCTGGTTCATCTTTGCAGGGTTCCAGGGAAGTTCAAAATTAACCACACAGTCGGCGGCCTGGAGGTTTAAACCCGTGCCTCCGGCATCGGTGGATAAAAAGATCAGGCAGTCCCTGTTATGGGTGAACTCATCAATCAGGGCCTGGCGTTTTTTTACCGGTATTTTGCCTGATAATTCCACAAAGGGGATGCCCATGTCTGATAAATGCCTGGCAATCAAAAAGGTCATGGTGGTCCATTCACTGAAAATGACCATTTTGCGTCTGTTCTGGATGACCATTTCGTCTATTATGCTTTCAAGCTCCTTAAGCTTGGGGGAGATATGGGTGTCCCGGTCCACAAGATAGGTGGAGTCACAGACCATTCTCATGCGCAGCAGCAGGGTCTGGATTCTTCTCATGTCCATGGGGGTTAAAAACTTTTTATTGAGCAGGGGCATAAGTGACCTTCCATATCCTGCATGTATCTCCAGCTGTTCCCGGGAAAGGTCAATATAATAATTATTTACAACTTCCCCGGGCAGTTCTTTGAGCACATCTTCTTTTTTGCGCCGGATCAGGATCAGTTTTAATTTTTCCTTGAGCATGGCCAGATTCTTATAACCGGCAATGGTGGTTTTTTTTGTTCTGGGGATCATAAAATGATCTGCGGCAAATTTCCACAAGGGAGTCAGAAGGTAGGGATCCAGAAACTGAACAATTGAATAAACATCTTCAAGTTTGTTTTCCAGGGGGGTGCCGGTCAGGACAATGGCATGTTTTTTAGGCAGGCGCTTGACAGCCTCTGCTGTTTTGGTGGAAAAATTTTTAATGCGCTGGGCTTCATCCAGGATGATGATATCCGGGTTGAAGCCGGACAATGTGTTGACATCCCGCAGCACTGCCTCGTAGTTGGTGATTTTGAATAAATTGGAATCTCCCTGGTACATGGCCTTTCGCTGGAAGGGACCCCCTTGGATGATGGTGGCCTTTTCTTGGGAGAATTTTTCGATTTCCCGCTTCCATTGTTCTTTTAATGAGGCCAGGGTGACCACCAAAACCTTTGAAAAACCGAAGATTTCTTTTTTCAGTATTCCAAGGGAAATGGCCTGGATGGTTTTACCAAGGCCCATTTCATCCCCGATGAGCACCCCGGTTTTCAGCAATCCGAATTTCACACCCTCCTTTTGGTAGGGGTATAGCCGGGTGCTTAGGGCAGGTTTTGGAATGGGTTGGCCTTCAATCTTTGTTAATTGCAGGGCCTGGAGGCGGTGGTCCACCCGTTTGAGCAGATTTTGTCTGATTTTCACCCGTTTATCCCCATGGAGCTTTGCCATGAGTCCCATGATCAATGCCGGGTCATTTGCAATAAATTCGCCTTTAGCATTGAAATATTTTTTCAGTACAGGCTTTAAATCCGGCATTTCCGAGTCAAGGCGCTGGGAAAATAATCTGGGCCCTTTGGATAAGGAATCCCAGTAAATATCTGTAAAGGGAAAAATTTCTTTGGAGATCTGTTTTTTATATCCCGATTCCTTTTTTAAAAAATCGGCCATGAACTGGATATGTTTGCAGGTGCCAAGGCCGTTGGTCAGATAGTCCGGGCAGGAGCAGTGACCTGCTGATTTTTCAGGATCATGGAGGGTGACTGTGTATTGGCGGCCTGCCTTGTTGATAACCAGATGGTTTCCCTTGAACATATCCCCTCTGACAGGGGTGAAGGTTTCCGATCCGGCTCTTTTTTTTCGGTCAGCCAGGGCCTGTGCCTTGATTTCTGCCTTGTCCAGGTAGGGTTCTGCCTGGTCCGGGAACAATTCTTTCGGGATCTCTTTTCTTGCCAAAAGTTCACCGGCATTGATGCTGGCTGCAACCACATGCCGGCATCCTTGCCTGGGGTAGGGGCAATTGCAGCTTGCATCCAATTTATTTTGTTTGATATGGATGAGTGTGGTGTAGTTTCCAAAAGTGCCGTCAAACTCATAGGTGAATGATTTTTGGGCCAGATTTTTTTTTGCCAGAAAATATGATCCGTGCTGGAATGTATTCAGGCCCCTGTAAAAAATAAGCTTGGTATCTGCAATCTTGTTTTTGATATAGTCTTTGGATAATGTCAGCATCTGGTTTCTCCGTTTTTTAATGCAGTCAGGCCTTATTCTAATATAGCTTTTTCTGTGTGACAATGGTTTTTTCCATAAATCCAAACCAGAAAGCTCAATTGCAAAATTCAAAGGAGCAAATCCAAAGTAGATAAAACCAGATTGCCGTGGTATGATTTCCGGCGGAATGAAAAAACACGGTTGGAAGTTCCGGGGCAGACCCTGGACAGGCCGGGTAAAAGGGGGGAAATGGAAGGGAAACTCTGCTGCTGCAAAAGCACCCAATGGCCGGGACTTGCGGTGATTAAAACAGATGATTCCCAAATAAGCCAGGGTATTGGTTTTGTGCAATTTGCGGCCTTCTATACCCGGAAGGATCGGGTTCAGAATGACCAGGTCCATGAAAACTCTTGTTTTGTGCTAAAGAATGGCCGCTGGTATTATAGCGAGGGCCGGATGCATCCTCCGGTGGGCTGGGACCGGAACCGGTCCTGCTTGTGCGGCAGTAATAAAAAATATAAAAAATGCCATGGAGGCCTATGATTCATTTTCTTGTAATGGGCAGTCTGCTGGGTTTTTCTGCCGGGATTGCCCCGGGCCCCCTGCTCACCCTTGTTGTGTCGGAAACCCTTGCCCATGATGTCAGGTCCGGTATCTCAAGAAATTGCTGCCTGACCCCAAGTATAAGCTGTTGGTTTTTTGTGAAGGGATTTATCTCAGGGGGTATGCACTTGTAAATCTGGAATCCCGGTTTGATGGTGAAGAAAACGGTTTTGAGATTGAAAAACTTTATGTGCATGGCGCTTTTCAATCCCAAGGGGTTGGTCAAAACCTTTTATCGGAAATAAAGGTTCGGTATGGAAATTAGGTTTTGGCTTTATACCTGGGTTCGAAATAAATCCCTGGGATTTTATAAAAAATTTGGTTTTAAAGATATTGGTCAATATACTATTAAACTGGGAAATGATATTATTGAAAATAGGGTACTGGCTTATGGGCCTGTATAATCGATGGCAGGTGTATACCCACCTGTCCGATTTTCCTGCACGGCTTTATGGATAATTGTGTAAATGCAACCATTCATTCTGCATCGGTCAAGGATTTCAACATAATTGTTGCCACACGACAGCTGACCGGCCTGGTTTCAAGGCCGAAAAACTGATTGAATATCATAACTGGCTTTGGGACAATTTGACGCCAGCAAAAGGAACAATAAATAATATAGAGCTAAATGAAATTATTTCGGCTTGAACTCACCAATTATGAAACATTAAGGATAAAATAAATGAAAGAATTGCAAATACCGGAAGGAATAGAAGATGATCCAAATGCCATGGAAATGATTCGGGTTTGGATCGGAAACAAAGACATTCAAGTGTCCATGTTATTGGGCATGTGGGAAGAAGCATCAAATTTCGAAATAGATGAAAGAGAGGCCTGGGGAGAGTTATTGGCAGATTTGATCCGTCATATTGCAAATGGATTAACCCAAAGCCACGATTATAACAAAGATGCATCTGAGATGAGGATTGCCAATTCACTGATAAAGCATTTAGGATACGGTAATGATACGATCCAGGGGGAAATTCAGGATTGATTCACAACCTGGTCCCAGCCCGGGATATGATCCTGGAAGTATGTCAGGAAGGAGAACAACCAGGCGCTTAACTTGCTAACCACCTTCGGCGGGAGGTCCCTGAAATCAAAGTGTTCTGTATCAATCATTTAAGAAAGGAAAATTATTGAAACTATCAAAAGCCTGTATCTATTTTTTTGCAATTATTCTTATCATGTTTTTCTTTCAGACAAACACATTTGCCTTCTCGGAGAAGCATCGAAAATCGGCAAATCAGTTGCTGGATACAATGGATTTGAATAGGCTTTTAGTCGGATCAATTGATGCGATTTTGCAATTGGAATTGTCAAAAAATCCAACCCTGAAACCCTTTGAAAAAACCATGAAAGTGTTTTTTAGCAAATACATGAGCGAAGAAAGCCTGAAAGACCAATTTGTTGATATCTATGTTGAAACATTTACAGAAAATGAACTTAATCTGATAAATGCTTTTTACAGCACACCAACGGGAAAAAAGGTTCTGAGAGAAACGCCTTCCCTAATGGCAAAGGGGGCAAAATTGGGCGAACAAAAGGTCCTGGAAAATATCTCTGAGCTGAGAAAAATGATTGAAGAGGAAGCAGAAAGGATAGAAGGGATGCAGCAAAATAAAGAGTAAAGGAAAATTAATTTTTGATTTCCTGGGGTTATATGGGATCCCCCGGCGGGGGGATCCCAGGCAGGAATTTACAGCTCAAAATCTCTGGAGGTAACCGTGTGTTCCATCCTCTGGATTCTGCGGTCAATGTTGTCAAATTTGCGTTTGACCCGCTGAATGGCAGATTCCCTGGAGTTTGTGTAGGATTGATAAAATTCCTGATCTTCTTCGTTCTCTAGGGGGATGACCGGTTCCATTTTCAGGAGGAGGCCGGCAACAATGTACAATACCCCCACGGGCCAGAAACCCGTGAACAAAAAGAGGAGGAAAACAATTATTCTCAGCCAGAATACGCTGAAATTAAAGTGTTCTGCAAGGCCCCGGCAGACCCCCATGAAGATGCCCCGCCGTGAGCGGTATACTCCGCTGCTGGAAGTTATGACATCCACCTGCTCCCGGAAACGTCCGTATTGGCGACGGCACCGGTCAAAGCCTTGTCTGCCCTTGTGTTTATAATGGTATCTCATTTTTAATTATCCTTATCTTTTTTAAATATCTTTTCTCTGACGTTCAATCAAAATGGTTTCAAGTGCTTCAATCCGTTCTTCCATTTTTGAAAGCCCGTTGAATATGTCCTGGATCATCTTGGTTTCATCGGCATGGGTCTTCTTGTCTTTCTTTGAGATGCCGCCGGTTTTGGCAGCCCGGATAATGCCGATGAGGATTAATCCCAGTGTGGCGATCAGGAGGATGGCCCCTCCCATACAGGTTGCTATGAATATTGCGCCATGCATGACAGTCTCTCTCCTCTTTGATGTGTGCGGTTTTGTGTGTACAGCGGTTTATAAATCGGTTTGACCATCGATTTATACCTCGGTTGTATCATCATTTTTTGAGGATTGGGAGGATTTTAAATCGTGGAGCTGCTGTTCGATTTCATCGTCGGCCGCCAAATCTTCAAACTCTTCCTCCAGGGTGGTTTTACGTCCAAAATTGACCAGGTCTGCCTCGGCTTCCATCCGTTCAATATGGGTTTCGATTTCATCAAATTTTTGCATGACTTCGGCAGAGTCCACCCGCCGAATTTCCTGTTGGGCTTTCTTTTTTCGTTTGGCCCGGATATGACGCTGGACCAGCATGCGTTGCTTATCCCGGGCAGATTTGAGCTTGTTTTCCAGTTCCTGGATATCATCCCGGTACTGCTCCACAATCGCTCCTAATTCCGCGTGCTCTGCATCAACGGCTTCCATCCTCTGGGTAAACCGCCTTTTTTCCAAAAGGGCCTGGCGGGCCAGATCATCCCTTCCCTTGGTCACTGCAAGTTCTGCCTTTTCTTCCCAGGACCCTTGCCTTTCCCGGGTTTCTTCCAGGAGGCGCTGGACTTTTTTCTGGCTGGCAATGGTGTTGGCGCAGGATGACTTGATTTCGATGAGGGTGTCTTCCATTTCCCGGATCATGAGTTTGATGAGCTTTTCAGGATCTTCCGCCTGATCCAGCATGACATTGATGTTTGATGAAATAATATCTCTAAAGCGTGTAAAAATTCCCATAAGATTTCTCCCTATTTGGCTGTTATTTGGTTGGTGCAGTATGGAAACAATAATAGCAGAAAGCGTGCCAGATCGAGGGAGTATAGGAAGTGCCCATTATTTCAATCACTTATCTGCTTGACCCGGAAGACAATCTTGTGGTAGTATTTCTCCATGATTGGTTAATATAACCATTATATGGCAATAATATGCAAAGCATGTCCATGGAGGACGTATGGATTTTTCAAGTCAGGACAGGGGGGCCGGGGAACCTGTTTCCATGTCACGGGCCCTGGGTCAGTCCGAGTCATTTATTGAATTCCAGGAGCAGATTTCCAGGGTGGCACCCATAGACCGTCCGGTTTTGATCCTGGGAGAGCGGGGAACTGGAAAGGAACTGGCCGCAGCCCGGGTTCATTTTTTATCCAAACGCTGGCAAAAACCAATGGTTACCCTGAATTGTGCCGCCCTGACCCCCACCCTGATCGGGTCTGAATTGTTCGGGTATGAAAAAGGCGCCTTTACCGGTGCCGGAGCCCGTCAGGCTGGCCGGTTCGAACAGGCGGCCGATGGAACCCTTTTTCTGGATGAGATCGGGACTATCCCCATGGAAGTCCAGGAAAAGATCCTTCGGGTGGTTGAATACGGTGCTTTTGAACGGGTGGGATCATCCAGGCCGGTGCAGGTGGATGTCAGAATCGTGGCTGCCACTAATGTGGATCTGTCCAAACTTGCCTCCCTGGGCAGGTTTAAACAGGATCTTTTAGACCGGCTTTCCTTTGAGGTGATCTATGCACCTCCCCTGCGGTTTCGAAAGGAGGATATACTTTTACTGGCCAATCATTTTGCCGGAAGGATGGCCTATGAGCTGGACTGGGAAAAGGTGCCCCATCTCACTTCCGGGGCGGTGAAAACCCTTGAGGTCTATCCCTGGCCCGGCAATATCCGTGAATTAAAGAATGTGATTGAACGGGCCGTGTACAAATCATCCTCCCACAGGATTCAAGAAATTTCATTTGATCCCTTTCAATCCCGGTATGGAGAAGGTTTGGAAGCAGGTCCCAGGGGACCGGGATTTTTAAAGCCCGATCCTGAGCCTGTTCTTTCAAGTGCGCCTGACGGCGACTTTGAGGGGCAGCGGGAAATGATGGCAGATCTATTTGAAAAACCCCTGAAAGAATCCATCAGGATTTTGGAATACCACAGGCTTTGCACAGCTCTTTCTTCTTGTCAGTTTAATCAGAAAAAAGCCGCTGCCCTGCTGGGTTTGTCCTATGATCAGTTCAGGGGATTAAAGAAAAAGTATGGTTCAGACCTTTAATCTGCTCTTTTCTCCGGCAGTTGGAGTTGGCCCGTCATCTGGTTTGGTTATAGGTCATTAAATTTGAAAATTATGACGGCTGTTGACAATGGGGTACTTAATTTTTTCCCTGGGGTGCAATTTGTTAAAATCCATGACAGGGTTGTATTTTTTCAGAAGCCATAGGGGAATCTCAAGATCATTGAGGCAAAGGGACCAGACCGTGTCTCCGGTTTTTATTTCATATGTGCCCACACCTGCAATGGAAAAAGATTCAAAAAAATTTTCTTCCATTTCCTTGTGATATTCGTACCTGAGTTCTTCAAACCGTTCCCTGTCTTTTTTGCTCAGGGGGATCTTGATTTTTTGGTCAATGGAAATGGGTCTGCCATAGGGAAACCGGTTCAGGGTGCGGATTTTATGGGTGGGGATTTGAAGCCAGTCTGCATAGTGACCCAGGGTTTCCTCCGGGGCCACCTGGATAATCCCCATCAGCAGGTTGGATTGGGTAAAAGTTTTTTGGATTGTAAGGTCGCTTGTGACAATTTCAAGATTGACCCCTGGTTCTTCGGAAACCGGTTTTGCCATTGGTTCGCCAATGTCTTGCAAGGGGGGGACAACAGCTGGAATCACCCCCACTGATCCTTCTTGTTGCAAAGAATTTTTTATTGGTGGTAAGGATGTTGGTGTCACTTGCCCTGGTGCCGCTTTTGGGGCTGGTGCTATTTGCGCCGGTGCAGCCGATGGCCGGGGTGTTTTTGCCGGTTCCTGTGATTTAATCGGTTTCTTTGGCTTCTTTGGTTTTGCAAGGGCCAGTTTTTTAGGGAGGATCACTTCTCCCTGGACCGGAATCCTTATGTTCTGGCCGATGTATATGGTTGCTCTGCGGGTCAGCCCGTTCGTCATAATCAGATCATTTAAGGAGACCGAATGGGTCCTGGCAATGCCGCCTGCTGTGTCGCCCCTCTGGACCATATGGAATTTGCTGGGTTTTTGTTTTGCCTGGTAGAGGTTTGCGGTAACCCGGGTGATTTTTTTATGGGCAACCTGTTTTGGCAGACGCAGCTCAAACCCCGTGGGGATATGTTTGCGGCCGCTGAATACCGGCTTTCTCAGGGAAGGGTTCAGACGTTTTATTGTATTGATTTTCAGATTAAGCCCCTGGGCCAGTGCCTCGGCCGGCAGGTATCCCTTGGTGGTGAATCGGGTGAATTGAACTGGTTTTTGGAGAGGGATATCGCCAAAGTAGTGTTTATAATTTTTGGCCACCTGCCGGGCAGCCAGAAATTCGGAATAAAAATTTCGTGAGGCAAATTTAAAGGATCGTCCCTGGTAGGTGTTAAAGATTTTTTCATAGCCGCCTTTTTGCTTCTTGGCCCGAAGCATGCCGTTTACCCCATGGTTATAGGCAGTGAGGGCCAGGGGCCATTCCTTAAGTTTTGCATAATTCCTTTTTAAAAGACGGGCAGCTGCCTGGGTGGAGATGTAAGGATCCCTGCGCTGGTCCACCACATACCCGATTTCCATATACATCCTTCCTGTTCCCCGGGTAAACTGCCAGATGCCGGCGGCACCAAATTTGGAATAGGCTGTAAAATCAAAGGAAGATTCCACACAGGGCAGGTAGGCCAGGTCAACGGGAAGGCCGTGGGATTTAAATATTTGCTTGAATTCTTCAATCACGGCTCCGGATCGGATCAGTCCTTCCTTAAACTGCAGGGTCAGTCCTGTCTGGCATCGCACTCTATAAGCCGCCCGTTTGAAGTGTTTGGGGCTGGCTTTGATGCCAAATAATTTTACCATTTGTTTTTCCTGTGAAGTGGCAGCATCTTTTCCTGCAGCAAGGGAGAGCAGAATTTTTTTGTATTTGTCCAGAGCGGCTTTTTGCCTTTTTTTGTTTTTTTTGCCTGCTGTCCTTGTCCGGGCAGGGTCCAGACGGATCACCTCGTAAATCAGGTTCAGGTTCCGGGTATCGTGGATCACCCCATGGGATCGGGTGTATTTGCTAAACATCTTTGTCCAGAAAGCCACATTGGCCTCGATGGAAGGATAGACAGGAAAAATTTCAATGGCTGGTTCTTCAAGGTCCCGGGTTGCTGCATGGGATGGAGAGCCTGCAACCAGGAAGACCCCAATTGTCATGCTGATGATGATACAAATGCCAAATAATCGCCCTATGGAAACTGTCATGCTTTCCCCCCGGAGTTTTTGTTTTTGGCTTAAAAAATTAGGTTGACCATGACGCCAATTCTATGAAGTATTCTTCTTTTTAACAAGAAAAATCTCACCGGGTTCCTGAAATATCCTTATTATTTTCTACTAAAATTTGAAATGAAAGGGTATGGTGGAATCAATTTAAAGGGAGGAGTTAATCTTGAATACCAGAAGAACCTTTATGAAAAAAAGCTTCCCGGCAGCCACAGCATTGTCCGTCACTCCCTTGCCCTCCTGTGTGACCATCGGTTCCACAATAGCTAACCTTCCCATGAAATCAGGCCAGGTGGGCCGTGCCCTTGTTTTATGGTATAGCCAGACAGGTCACACCCAGCGGTGCGGGATGGTTCTTGCAAAAACATTGGCCTGCATGGGTTTTGTTCTGTCTGCCAGAAAATGTTGGTAGTCCATGTGTTCCTTTGGATCATTGGATCATTGGATCATTGGATGAGGGTGATGGGCAAAAAACAGATACAGATTAAAAAAAAGCAACCATAACAGATTCCGGTGACCAAAGCGGCTATAATCTGTTTACAGGAACATTGGCAAGCTGTTCCTCAAGATATTCGTCCATGAGATCTTTATATTTATCTTCCGGGTATTTTTGGCCGCAGGACCTGCAGCAGAGACTTACCTTTGTTCAGGTTCGCTTGATATACAGTTGTCCACCGCAGTCGAGGCATGTTTTATTCAATTTCTTCATAATATTTTTCCTTGGTCTCTTTTCTTTTATCGGTATATAAAATAAAACAGGCAGATGAAAAGTCAAAATATAATTTTTCACCCAATGAAATTATTTAAACCCGTTTAAATCATAGATATAGGAGAGATAACCGTATTATGGGTAAAAATCAGGATCGGTATAAAAGAAGTTACCCCATTCCCTGGGATCAGCTTCACAGGGATGCAAAGGCATTGTCATGGCGGCTCCATGACCGGGAAACTCCCTGGAAAGGAATCGTTGCCATAACCCGGGGGGGACTTGTGCCTGCGGCCATCATTGCAAGAGAACTGGGGATCCACCACATTGATACGGTTTGTATCAAAAGTTATGACTGGCAGAACCAGGGGGCGCCCACCATTCTCAAGGGGGTAGAAGGGGAAGGAGAAGGGTTGCTCATTATTGATGACCTGGTGGATACCGGTACCACGGCAAAGGTGGTCAGGAAGATGCTGCCCAAAGCCTATTTTGCAACTGTCTATGCAAAACCGGCCGGCAAGCCCCTGGTGGATACTTTCGTGACCGAAGTCAGCCAGGATACCTGGATTCTATTCCCCTGGGATTCCGAAGCCCAATTTGTTGAACCCATTGCCGGCCATTAGCCAGCAATGGGTCCTCCATGATGGGATCTATTTTTTATCGATAATATTTTTGTGGGCCATGAGCCGGATGGCATTGATCCGAATAAACCCCTCGGCATCTTCCTGGTTGTACCCGCCTTCAATATCCATTGAGGAAAGATCCTGGTCATACAATGAGGAGGGACTCGTCCTGGCAATGGGGTAGGCCACGCCCTTGTAAAGCTTTAAGGTAACTTCACCGTCAATGACTTCCTGGCTTTTGTCCATGGCAGCCATGAGAAATTCCATTTCCGGGCTGAACCAGAACCCATTGTAGACAAGTTCCGCGTATTTGGCTGCCAGCATGTCACGAATCCGCATGACCTCCCGGTCCATGGCAATGCCTTCAATATCCATATGGGCCTCATGGAGGATGGTGCCGCCGGGTGTTTCATAAACCCCCCGTGATTTAATGCCCACGAATCGGTTTTCCACCATGTCCAAACGTCCGATTCCGTTCTCCCGGCCCAGCTGGTTCAAATATTCGAACAATTCCAATGCATCGGTTTTGACTGTATTGTCTTCCAGGTTGCTGACCTTTACAGGAATACCGTCCTTGAACTGAATAATGATGCGGGTGGCTTTGTCCGGTGCTTTTTCCGGGGATATTGTGTGGGAATAAATGCTTTCCTCGCACACATGGCCCGGATCTTCAAGAATACCGGCTTCATGGGAAATATGGAGCAGATTGTCATCTTCGCTATAGGGTTTGGAAGCGGTCTGCTTGGTGGGAATCCC
>PIVS01000797.1 GCA_003353855.1 Desulfobacteraceae bacterium | reverse complement strand
GCCTGACTTTAAATTTTGGGAGCCTGATATTTCCAAAGTATACTGCCATGCCCGGGATTATCCCCAGATAGCCAGGAAAGCGGTCAGGGAAATGTATGATCAGGTGGGAGATTTGAGAGTGGATAAGGACGGCATTGCCTTCTCAGGGCTCATGGTCAGGCATCTTGTTATGCCCGGAAACCTGGATGGAACCTATAACATTTTAAAATTCCTAAAAGAAAAAATATCCCCTCGTACCCATGTTAATATGATGTCCCAATACCACCCCATGGGGGATGCCGGTAAAATTAAAGAACTTTCAAACCCATTGAGGCCTGAAGAATTTAGAAAAGCTTTACACCTGGCCAAAACGTTCAATCTGAAAATTATCCGGTGAATCCAAAAACATTGACAGGCCGGGCAATGGGGAGCTGGTCCGGGATTTACAGGTTTTCCTATCTATACCTTTTCCCCGGGCAGCAAACCCCCTTGATCCGTGGCCGGTTCCGGGTAAACCATTTTTCCTGTTAAGGACAGATCATACCCTCCGTATTCTTTGGCGGCAGCCTGGATCACCTTGCCCTTTAACAGGGAGAGGAACAGCTGAATTCCCTGGTCAAAAAATCGGTCTTTACCTATCAGCAGGTCAAAACGTTCCCAGCACAAAGGGATAAAATCAAGTCCCAGAAGTTTGGCAATGGGCTTGATTCCGGGTCCTGCATGGGCCTTTCCCGTTAAAACCGAAAGCCCTATATCCATGTGCCTTGGCAGACAATTGTCGTATCCGACCAGACTTTCTCCCTTGATACCCGCTTTTTTCAACTCCTTATCAAAAAGCTGGCGGGTACCGGTTCCCAGGGATCGATTGACAATTTTTATATGGGGCTGCAACAAATCCTTAACCGATTTAACCTTTTCAGGATTCCCCTTTTGAACCAGAATCCCCTGCTCCCTTAAACAAAAATTCACCACCGCAGGGATTGGGGTCATTTCATCCTGGATAAAGGGGAAATTATAATCCTTATTATCGGCCACCAGGTGGCTGGCTGCAATATGACACAGATTCTGCCGCAGCGCCTTAAGCCCCCCCATGGAACCTGCAAGGCCAAACATGGCCATATGATCCTCATGTTTAAGATTAAATGTAGAAATGATTTTATCCAGGAGTAAATCATTGGAACCGGCGATGAGTACCAACCCGTGGTAAGGAGGCAGCTTTGCCATTTCCGGATAGTTTTCCGTACCCGTCTCAACCCATTGACGTACCAGATCAATGGGAAACAGCCATTTACCCGTTACCTTGGAAGCAGGAAGGCCTTTTTCCGAAATGAGTGAATAGACCATTTTTTCATTTACACTTAAAAATTTTGCTACCTGCTTGGTGGTAAGCATCTCGCCCATGACCATTCCCCCTGATGTTTATAACAAATGATGTTCATGACAAATATTGTTCAATGGTTGTTACAACCTGTGCCGGGGTACTTACCCCGCAATCGATTTTTATATCACAATATTTATCATACAAGGGAGTTCTTTCTTTATAAAGATCATCAATTCCCTTTCCAGGATCTATGGCAACCCCCCTTTCAATAACATCTGACAGCCGGGTGGCCAGGATATCCATATCCACAAAAAGATAGATGATGGTGGCCGTCCGGGCAAGGTGTGCCATGGCCTTTTCCCTGTAAATCACACTGCCGCCGGTGGCAATGACATGCTGTGAACAGGAGAGGCTGAGCAAGTGGGATTCCTCAATTTCAAGAAAGCG
>PIVS01000248.1 GCA_003353855.1 Desulfobacteraceae bacterium | reverse complement strand
GAAGCTTTTTCCGCCAGTGGGGCAACCTTTACAAACCATTGTTTTGAAATGGAGGGCTCCACATCGGTGTGACACCTATAGCAATTGCCCACACTGTGTTTTATGGGCTCCTTTTTTTCAAGCAGCCCCAGTTCGACCAGAGCCTCAACAGCCTGTTTCCGGCACTCAAACCGATCAAGACCTTCAAATTTACCGGCAGAATCAAGCATG
The DNA here is from genome assembly GCA_003353855.1 of Desulfobacteraceae bacterium. Lineage (GTDB taxonomy): Bacteria > Desulfobacterota > Desulfobacteria > Desulfobacterales > Desulfobacteraceae > NBML01. The sequence continues at coordinate 6,883 of PIVS01000248.1, read as the reverse complement.
CACCCGCCATCATCGATAACCTTGAGCTTTTCAAGCCCGTGCTTTTCCCCCAGGGTAAAGTCATTGGGGTCATGGGCCGGGGTGACCTTCAGGGCTCCGGTGCCAACCTCGGTGTCCACATATTCATCCCTTATGATGGGAATCATTCTGTCGGTCAGGGGCAGCATCACCCGGGTCTCTTCAAGATCCTTAAACCGCGGATCGTTGGGGTTTACGGCAACGGCTGTATCTCCAAACATGGTTTCAGGCCGGGTGGTGGCAACAGTAAGCCCTTTTTTCTGATCCTTGAAGGGATAGCGGATATAATACATATAGGAATCTTTATCCTCGTATTCCACTTCAAGATCGGCAAGGGCCGTACGGCACCGGGGACACCAATTGATGATATACTGGCCTTCGTAAATCAAGCCTTCTTTGTAAAGCCTGACAAAAACCTTGCGTACGGCATCTGAAAGGCCCTCATCCATGGTGAACCGTTCCCGGTCCCAGTCGCAGGAAGCTCCAAGGCGTTTGAGCTGGTTAATGATAGCGCCGCCTGATTTTTCACGCCATTTCCAAACCTCTTCAATAAACTCTTCACGCCCCAGCTGATCCCGGGTCTTGCCACGGGCAGCCAGATCCCTTTCAACCACATTCTGGGTGGCAATACCGGCATGATCTGTTCCGGGCATCCAAAGGACATTGTACCCAAGAAGCCTTCGGTAACGGCACATGATATCCTGAATCACATTGTTTAAGGCATGCCCCATGTGCAGCACACCAGTGACATTGGGTGGTGGTATTACGATTGAAAAAGCCTCTTTATCGCTTTTATCTTCTGCCTTGAAAAACCCGTTATCAAGCCAGTATTTATACCATTTTTCTTCAATGCCTTTTGGCTCATACCCTTTATTCAGAGAATCCGAACCCATAATTTAACTCCTCAAACCCATATTAATGAAAAAAGGGGACCCTGTTATGAATCCCCAAAACCTTATTAAATTTATATTCTATATGAACTCAGGATATAGCGATCTCGTTAAGATCTTTTTGCAGACGTTTCCGAATGTCAACAATCTCTTTCTCAAGAACTTTTTCCATGACTTCAAGAAGAATCTTTTCAATTTTTTTTGCAAATTTCTTTTCAATCACCCGCTCAAGAGCTGCATCCACCTGCTCCTGTGTGATATTAGATTCAATGACAGCAATGGACTCTTTAGCAATGGGCTCTTTAGCAATGGGTGCTACTTCAAAAACCGGCTCTTCCATATCGGTGAGTTCAATCACGTCCTGGTCAGGCGCATCGTAAGAATCCTCTTCAACCGCCTGCGTCAGTTCGATAATCCCATCATCCTGTTCTGTATTATCAGCCATATGTCCCCCATAGTTACCCGTCATAAACTTTACCATACCTATTCACCATGGCGCTAAAAAACTATCAAAGAGTGAAGAAAGTGTCAACAAATTAAAACCCAATGAAAAGACAGACACAGACAAGGGGGATATCCATTGTGTTTTTCCATGGATTCACGTATTTTACAAAAACTACTCAAGCCAAGGAAAGAATTATGACAAAGAAGACCATACCCTATTCAAAACAATGGGTAACCCGGGATGACATCCATGCAACATGTGAAATCCTTGCATCTGATTTTTTGACCACAGGGCCTGTAATTGACCGGTTTGAAGACAAATTATGCAAACTGACACAGGCCAGACACGCAATTGCATGTACAAATGGGACATCCGCTCTTCACCTGGCCTGCATGGCATTGGGCATAAAAAGCAATGACCTTGGGGTGACCTCCCCCAATTCTTTTCTGGCATCTGCCAATTGTATCGAATTTTGCGGAGGACAAACCGATTTTATCGATATAGATGCTGCCACTCTCTGCATGTCACCGGAAAAACTTGAAACCTATTGCCGGGAACAAGCTGTTCCCAGGGTGGTCATCCCGGTTGATTTTTCAGGAATTCCTGCAGATCTTCCCGGATTCAAGGCGCTTTCCCGAAAATTTGGCTTTTCCATCATAGAGGATGCTGCCCACGCCATTGGCTCAACCTATACTTTTGGAGGCAAAACCTTTGCCTGCGGATCATGCGCCCATTCTGACATGGCCATTTTCTCCTTTCATCCGGTTAAAACCATCACCACAGGGGAAGGCGGGGCTGTCCTTACAAATGACGATAAGCTTGCAGACAGACTGCGAACCCTGAGAAACCACGGCATGGTCAAAGGCCGTGGCCGGAACAATGCCAGTACCGCTCCCTGGTATTATGAGATGGAGACCCTGGGCTGCAACTATCGAATCACAGATGTCCAATGTGCATTGGGGCTGTCCCAACTGGATCGATTGGCTCAATTCAAGGCGCGCAGAAACCAGATTGCCACCCAGTATAGTAAGGCGTTTCAAGAGAACAACCAATTAATCATCCCCCCAAAAGAGCTGACAAGGTCAGCCTGCCCCCACCTTTATCCCATTCAGCTTACAAGGGGGCAAGATGCGCGGCTGGCAATGTACAATGCATTGAAAACCCAAGATATCCATTGCCAGATCCACTACATCCCCATCTACTGGCAACCCTATTACGCCAATAAGTATGGATATGCCAGGGGCAAATGTCCTTGGGCTGAAACCTATTATTCAAGAACACTAAGCCTGCCCCTCTATCCTGCCATGACAGAAGCCCAAGTTCAAGAGGTCATTGGAGCAGTGTTGGAAAACCTATAACCACCACGAGCCTTTCCCATATTGTTGGAAAAGCATTTCTTAAATAAGGTCAAAAATCCAGATCATGCAAAAATTTTTAATTCCACATGAAAGCATAGACAACGAAAAAGCCTTTATCAAAGGCCAGGATGCCAAACATATTCACAAGGTTCTTAGACTCAAACCCGGCAATCCTGTTCTTTTGACCAATGGAAAAGGAATGGACTATAAAGGAGAGATTATAAGCGCAGGCCCTGATTTGATAGAAGTTTGCCTAACCGGAAAACACCCATCCACAACCGAGTCCAAGCTTCTCATCACCGTCTGCTGCGGCATGCTCAAGGATAAGAAAATGGACCTGGTGATCAAGCACTTAACCCAGCTTGGAATTGTGGAATGGATCCCGTTTTTTTGTGAACGAGCCATTCCAACGCCTGATTCAAAACGACTCCAAAAAAGAACACAACGCTGGGATACAATTGCCAAAGAATCAATTAAACAATGCCAAAGAAGTTGCACAGTCTCCATCCCCGGGCCTAAAACCTTCCAGGAGATCCTTACCCTGTCAGACAGCTTCAACCAAAAAATTGCCTTCTGGGAGAAATCAAGCCACCCCCTCACCCAACTTCCCCCGACACCTTCAGACAGCAGGATTATCCTTCTTATAGGACCGGAAGGCGGATTCACAGACAAGGAAATAAGCCTTGCCCGGGCAAAGGGTTTTAAGGCCTATACCCTGGGCCCCAGAATCCTGAGGGCAGAAACAGCAGCTATTTGCGCCACCACTTTAATCCAGCACCTGCTGGGGGATATATAAAAATTTTACCATGGAATACATTTTATCCTTGACTTAATTTTTTAAAAGGCATATAACGCCCCTGTTGTTTGAGCCCAGGTAGCTCAGTCGGTAGAGCAGGGGACTGAAAATCCCCGTGTCAGCAGTTCGATTCTGTTCCTGGGCACCATATTTAAAAGGGCTTTCAATGATATTCATTGAAAGCCCTTTTTCTTTGGGCCTGCATGTCCACACTTTTCAATTTTCTAGGTAATTTCTTCCCAATGCTATATTAATTTTATCAGGGAGCAAATTACTAAATAAGCTGTAACCACTACAAACACGGGCTTTTAAAAAAAAAATACTAAACTTGGTATGAAAATTGCTGAACAGTAATATTAGTCATGATGTCATACAATTGAAATACAAAAAATAAAATTTAATATTGAAAAAATAGTACCAATTATTGAATCAGTTTTTTATTACGTTCAAACATATATTAGTATCTAGTAGGAGTGATCAGTTGGGAATAATTTTTAAGGCACTATAAAAGTCACAACAAACTATTAAAAATGTGCAAAGTTCTTTAGATAGTTTTGAAACTGGAACATTATCGAGTTCTAATGGCATAAATCCCATGCTTGCCACAAATTTAAAATCAATTTCAATTGAGGCAGAGCAATCCGAGCCTTTACAAAATCATATTTTTTTTCCTGAAGAATATCAAAAGGAATCCCCATGAAAGATTCAGTCAGTTTCAGATCCAGCGGCATAACCCATGCAAAACAATGCGTTGAAGAAGGATATCTTCAATCTGTCATGGCACTTAGTGCTGCTATGGAGGCCAAAGATCCTTATACAAGGGGACATTGTGATCGTGTGGCTTATTATTCCCAACAGGTTGCCCGGCACATGGGGATGGACAAGGCCATTGTAAAACAACTAATTCTGGCAGGGCAACTGCATGATTTGGGAAAGATAGGCGTTGACAAAAAGGTACTTTGCAAACCCGATCGCCTGGATTCAGATGAATTCGATCACATCGCCCGTCACCCCATGATTGCCTGGCAGATTTTAGAACCTGCTCTTTTTTTATCCAGCGTAAGGGACATTATTATTGTTCACCATGAACGGTTTGACGGCAAAGGATATCCCAAAGGCCTTCTCGGAAATCGAATATGTCCGGCTGGAAAGATCTTGGCTGTTGCAGACTGTTATGATGCCATGACGACCAACCGTCCCTATGGGAAACACATGGGTAAAAAAAGAGCCTTGAGCATCATAAAAGGAGAGAAAGGTAATCAGTTTGATCCTGATATTGTTGATGCCTTTCTTCAAGCCCATCCATTTTTCGAGGACCGTGAATCCCAAGATTTATTTTGATTTCTGAGATGGGGGTTTGGCCAAGTTCCAACTGCGGTTCTATTATTTTTCGCATTTTTTTTTTACAACGAAGATTGTTACTCCGTTTATCCTTTGCTTCAAATGAGACAACCGGCAGATGGTGAACACACATAGCTTTGAGATACAAACTTCTTTGTCAAAACAAGAAGAGGAGTTGCAGAAAAAATCGGGCATGTGGCTGCAGAACCTGTGGGGATTACCGTTGTATTGATAATGGAGGTTATGTCATGGAAAGCCTGCCTGGCGACATGGTTGGGCAGGAAGACTCCTATAACCTGATCCCCCTGATAAGTTCCTATATATGATGCTCCTTGTTATGCTAAGCCACCCCTCCCCCCCCTTTAAAATAAAGCTGTGGAAGACGGGGTTGACATGAAGGATCATTGGACCGTGAGATATCACCCTTTAATTAAAAAAATAACTTTGCAAACCGGTTGGATATATGTATCATTAATCTGCTGACTTAATAATTTTCTACTCACATTTAAAATTGTACCAAGCTTATTTTTAAGACCATTTAACCTTAAAAAGGAGATTGTTATGGAAACAAGCGTTTACAAAATTGTTGAAGTTGTAGGATTTTCTGAAGTTTCCTGGGAAGAAGCTGCTAAATCTGCCGTTGCTGCGGTTGACAAATCTGTTCGCGATATGCGTGTGGCCGAGGTTGTCAAAATGGATATGCGTTTGGAGGATAACAGGATTGTAGGTTATCGTACCAAACTAAAAGTATCCTTTAAACTGGAATGATTAAGGTCGGAATCGCCATCAAAAGATCGAAATCGCCCCTGAAATGTTCGTGATTGTGAAACAGTCTTTGTCCGAATGCATAAAAAAAGGGTATCCACACTTTTACTGGTGTGCAAGTTCCTCCTTGGAAGGAAAAGCCTAAAGGTAATACTGGAGACCCACCTTTTGAACCAGTGGTTCAAAGTCTTAATAAGCAACACGGCAGTTTCGGGGGTAATTGTATCAAAAGATACCCTCTCTTTCATATTGGTTTTGTTTTTGGCCTTTTTGATTGGCTTGAAATCGGCAAACCGCCAATCTCAAGGTTAATCGCATTAAGTTTGCATGCATTGGTGCAAGCCAAACAGGAAATGCATTCCCGATCATCCGGCGACTCATTGAAACGAACCCCCATGGGACAAACGTCATGACAGGCTTCACAATGGGTACATAGGTTATGATCCAGGTTCAATTTGACCAGTTTTACCCTGCTGAACAATGCATAAAAAGCCCCAAGGGGGCATGCTGTTCGACAAAATGGCCGACTTGCCAAAACAGACCAGACAATGAAAAAAATGAGGATAAACAGCTTGAAGAAAAAAAGCAGGCCCAAATTTGCACGGAGAACAGGTTGAAGAAAAATCATGGGAAGCCCTGCCTCCAGTGTGCCTACAGGGCAAAAATACTTGCAGAACCAAGGGTCGCCGGCAGCAAATTCATCAAGGGCAAAAAGAGGTAAAAGAATAACCATAAAAACCAAAAGGCCATATTTCAGATAGCGCAAAAAAGGCCAGATACCAAACTTGGATGAAGGTATTTTATGGAGAAGTTCCTGGAACAGTCCGAATGGACAAGCCCACCCACAAACCATTCGTCCAACAAAGCCGCCAATAACACCCATGGTGCCGATAACATAAAAACCCATAAAAAACTGACCGGTTTCAATGGTGGTTCGAATCCCGGCAAAAAGTTGTTGCAGGGCTCCAATGGGGCAATAGGTGGTTGCACTGGGACAGGAGTAGCAATTAAGCCCCGGCGAACAAACGACCTTTAACGGTCCCTTGTATATTGCTTTGGTAACAGGAAAATTCCAATATCCATTGGTAATAAGAAAAAACAGAGCTTGAACCCATTTACGCAATACCTCCATGGATCAGCCTATACCAATACATGACAAACAAATTTGTGTTGCCTGGTTTAGGACCTGTGACGGTTCACCCAGGCCGATGCCGATAACACAAAGGATGATAAAAATTATTATCACCACAAATGGAGCGATTCTGGGTTT
>PIVS01000247.1 GCA_003353855.1 Desulfobacteraceae bacterium | reverse complement strand
AAGCCCTGCAATAAGGAAAGGTGAACTTTCTTCACCTGATCACCCACTGGGTAATATTATCGAATTTCTAAGGCCCTATGCCTTTTCCCATCGATCTGGATTTAGCTCGGCGCGAGCATTTTATTTGTTAGAATTCTTGACCCCTTTCTTTCCTGTAATGATTAAAAAATTGACATCCCTGTTTTGGTGGTAAGCAATTCCAAGGCTAATGTACCAGCAAGGGAATTACCATAGGAATTTAGCCCTGGCGACCAGACACATACAGACAATTTACCTGGGACAAATGCTGCAATTCCTCCACCGACACCGCTCTTTCCGGGTAAACCTACTCTGTAGGCAAAGTCACCAACAGCATCGTAGGTTCCGCAGGTGAGCATGAGGGAATTAATTCGTTTCGCCTGGCTTTCTGTCAAAACCTGTTTTCCTGACCAAGGCGATAAACCATGATTGGCCAACATCATAAAACTTTTTGCCAGATCAATACAGTTCATACTCAAGGAGCACTGATGAAAATAAGCATCCAGAACTGAATCCACATTATTTTCCAAGTTGCCGAAGCTTTTCAGAAAATTAGCGAGGGCTGAATTTCTAAAACCGGTTTTTTTTTCAGATGCTGCGACTTCAGCATCAAAATCAATCCCGGGATTATCAGACCGTTGTCTCACATAATCCAATAATGTCTGACTCGGATTTTTGGAATTTGAAAGAATAATATCAACTAATACCAGTGCCCCTGCATTGATAAATGGATTTCTTGGAATTCCATTTTCATATTCAAGTTGAACTAATGAATTGAAGGGGTTCCCGGAAGGTTCACGGCCCACTCTTTTCCACAGGCGATCCTCTCCGATAAATTGTAATGCCAAAGTCAAGGTATAGGCTTTAGAGATGGATTGAATTGAAAAATTCTCTACAGCATCACCGATGGTAAACAAATCACCATCCAATGTTTGAATAGCCATACCAAATTTCTCCAACGGGACTGCGGCAAGTTTAGGGATGTAATCTGCAACTTTACCATGGGAAATAAATGGTTGAACCTCTTTGTAAATTTCCTCCAGTATGATTTGAAGATCCATATTTATTTCTCTCTTTTAACAAGAAAATAACCAGCGAAGTCTGGTTCATTTTTTTTGTTTTACAGCCGCCATTTCTTTAGACAATCAAAATTGATCACTATCAAATTTATCAATAATTTCAGCCAAGTCGAATTAATGCGAAGGACAGGCATCTCGTCCATAAACGGAAATCAAAAAACAATGAGACCATTGTATTTAGGACAATTTTATGTTCTTTTCCAACCAATGTTCCAAAGCATCAATACGAACGAAATGCGACAAGACTTCATAGGGAGGGTACCGCATCCACCAGTAAATATCTCGGCTCACATAAATTTCAACAATTGATAGAGAACTATCTGAATCGGCCTTAGGCCATTTCAATAATGTCCGTACCCTATCAAATTTTTCTTCAACAAATTTACGCCTACGTTCAATTTTGGCAAATTGACCGCGTTTGGATCCCCTACCAAAAATACGCTCTCGAAGTCTTCTGGCATCCTTTATACAAAACGGCGGTTGATTATATTTACACTCAATCAATAGCCATTTATTTTTATCGGGATAGTACGCTAAAACGTCGTAATCACCAACGTCTTCAAATCTTTCTTTTGGGAAACGTCTCTTAAAATCAATGCCGCTTTCGATATACGTGGCGAATCTTGAGCAAACTTCATAAGTTTTAGTTTCAAGGGATGATTCTATTTCTTTTTTAATATTTCGAATTGCAATTTTAATGTTTTTCCATTGAAAATCAGCAGGTAAATACCCATTAACTATTTGGCCCTTCCATATACTCAATGATTTATTTACGAATGTGGGGCCCCATGAAAGATTCATACCGTCTTGAGTTGGGACTAATGGGCGAATCGCATATCTATGACCACGTTTTCTGTGCTCCCAAACAGGTACATCAGATTCGACTGTATCTTTATTGATTAGACGACGTATTTTTTGGGGGTCAAGAGTCATAAAAGAAACAAGTTTTTCCGCATTTTTTTTATCCAAATTATCTATTGTACGGACTAACTCATTGATAATGTCATTCGGCTTGGCTGTATAGCGAAAAGCCAAATCAGACTTTCCCCTCGTAGTTTGCCAATGAGATAATACATGATGTGCTTCAAAAAAATGTGTAAAAGTGAAGCCTGTGTCCTTTATAAAAGCATCATCAAGAGTAGATTGAACCTCTTTTACGCTTCGTATAAAATTTGCTTCATCTTTTTCATTCAATCCAAGCCCTAATTCAGCTTCAGACATTTCTAATGCAAATGCACGTTCCTTCTCCTTCCGATTTTCAGAATAAAATACTTCTGGAATATAAAAATCATTGATATTAAGCCCTGCAACTTCCAATTCGTTGTGAAGAATATCACTTGCTAAGTATAGAACAAATAACCAATCAATATTTGCCATCAATTTAACTACATCATCGGGGGTGGGATTTATTACCCCAGAAGTTTGCAAACTTGCAGTGCACTCCAGAAGGTAGCGCAAATTCCTGGTATCTTTGATATAATTATCTTTTGTCTCCCATAGTTCTTGATTTCTATCATAATCGACCTCGTGTTCAAGGCTATGTCTTAATCGATTGATTTTTTCGTGGTATTTTGCAGTGTGGGAGTCTATCAGTTCTATAGAAATTTGTATTATTGAATCTCTTTCAAATCGATCTATTTTTCGATGGATGAACTTTCTATAGGAATCTCTTGAAGAGTCAATCATTTTCTTTGCTTCTTTTAATTCAAATCGTCCAGGTTTAAGCCCTTGCTCCTTTAAGACTATTGCCAAATCTTTCCGAGCTCCTTTATAATGCCTATCTTCGGGAATAATTGGATTAGCATGGTCTGGGGCATCGACCTCTCTTTGAACAGTTGTCAGAGAGAATCTGTGCTGTCTATTTTTCGTTTTTTCTAAAGAAAGAGTGACTTGATCATCAATGGTTTGATTTATTCTTTTTGAAATATTTGAGAGCCATTGTATCAGGGAGTAGGACTCAAAGGATGCATCTAAAGGTTTTTTCAGTTTTGAAAAAACCATAGACAAATTCACATCGACAGACACCTCAACCGTATTCTTTTTATCTATTACCCTCCAATTTGAAAACAGTTCTTTCCTATGATCTCCGTTCCCATTTTCGCCTTCTTCTGAGATTAAAGCATCTTTATTCGGAAAACACTTAGTAACAATGCTTTTATTCTTAAAAATTGGAACTTCATTAATTAAATCTGCTCTTTCGGAGATGGAGTCTGCAAGACAATGAGCAAAAAGTCCAAGAGTGCGATTATTTGCTTCATCATATAGATCTACCTCTATTCGAAAAAGGAAATGAATTCCACATTGCCCTATCGAAGTGTACCACGAATACCAATACCCGCATTTTGTAGTTAAACATTTCAAACGATGGTTTTCTGAATCAATAATAGCCCAGTTATATTTCTCACTATATGGTAAGCTTACAGGAGCGTTCTTCCAAAACTCACTTAGCTCTTCATAGCGCCAATTAGATCCTGTATGAGGATCTAAAAAGAGCATATCTGGGTTTATTGCCCCATCAATCAAAATCTCGTTAGTGTTGCGGAAAGATCCTAACTTGTCACTAAGACCAGACATTGGCAGCATCAAATTTTTGTTTTCATCAACATAGTCCCAAAAACGACTAAGCTCTGAAAAATCTTTTATTGAATCAAATAATGTTACAAAATCATTAAGAAAAACAATTTTCGATAATTCTAACTTCGGAGGTTCGTGAAATCGTGTATCTAAGGAGGTTGAAACTACAACAGCTAAAATGCGAACGTCTTTAACAACTCCTGAGGTACAAAGTTTAAGTGCTTGGTTTGACTCTTTGACAAGAACACCCCACTCCCCGCCACCCAATATTAACTTTTTTACATCCCGCTCAATCTGAACCAAAGAAGTTAGTTGTTTTTCATGAATTACTACAACGAACTCAATCCATGACTCAAAAAAAATAACAGATGCAAAAGTATAAGGAAGTTGAGAATTTTTTGATAAAAGCATAAATGGCTCTGTAAAGATTTTCCGTTTATCCATTCGTTGCTTTAAATATTGTGCTATATTTCGAATTACTGTGATATCAATATTGCTATTCTTAGGATCTATACGATCAGACCAAAATTGAACCACCACAGACAAAGCGGACCGCAAAGAAACGGGATACAACTCACCAGCAATGTCAATAAAAATTGCGGGCAACACCCTCCCAGTCATAACTAAATCAGTGAATTCCGTCATGTTTTTTACAGAATTGATTGAACCCTGCTTAATTATCAAATCCGGGGTGAGTTTCCAATTGTCGCTGAAGTTATCTTTAGTTGTTGCTAAAGAAGTATAACATTGCTGCCAAAAAGACTCTGATGGTGTAGAAATATCTCCAGGTGAGATACCTAATATATCTCCAACATCTTTCCTGTTAATGTTTGAAATCATATAATTTTGAATTTTCTGAGCTATAACAAGATCGGCTATAGCATTTTCATACGAACTATTACATATTTTAAAAGCTTCAACAAAATCAACAATTCGCTCTACAGGACCACCATAAAAAATATTAGATGGCGTTCCTTGAATTAATGTTTTTATATCCCCCCAATCTGGTTCTGGGAGGTAATCCTCAAGCATAATGAAACTCGGCAGAACCTCATACACCTTTTCAATAAACTCTTTGAAGTTTGCGTAAGAATCTATTTTTACTTTTGGATTAAATTGATCCGAACTCATTGAAGCAAATGTTGCTAATGCGAACCAGTGCTTTACAGGGCTTCCTATATTGGGTAACCACAGTTCAGAAACACCAAGCGATAGCCAAATGTCAGTTGCATTATATTTTGAAAAAAGCTTTTTTAGTTCAATACCAGGTTCCTTCAAACTATCTTCGCTAGACTCTCCACTAAATGAAGCATTTGGAAAATCGATCATTTCCGGATCATGATCTGGACTTATGGAAGCATTCTTCCGTGCTCTATTTTGTTTTTGTTGTATAGCTTTCTTTCTTTTAATCGCACTGTTTTTTTTACGTTTCTCATGTTTTTTTTGTCGATTTTTACTTTGTTTTTTCTTTTTCATATGTATAGATCCATTATCATTTCTGAAAAACGGCTGAGGTTTGACAAAATGTCGTCACGCCATAATATCAACGCAATGCAAGTTTTCCAAAATTAAATATCAATCCCAAAAAACCTTACCCAACACCCACAAAAAAGAACGTTGAACATCTACGGCTTGACCGTAGCATGTTTTTTGTTTGAACTAAGTACCAAGGGTCAAACGTAAACTTGCCCCCCTCTTTTTATCCAGACGAACTTCAGCAAGTCCAGGGGAGTTGCTGGTTCGCAAAACTTTAACTCGGAATATCAAATAATAATAAGGATGCAATTAACTCTCTGCTTTCATCTTGGTTACTTTTCAAAATAAATCTGAAATCAGTTTCACCATTTTGTCTGTACCCTTTTTTATAATTAGGGTGACTTTTTACAATTTCTGGGATTTGAGATAGTACCTTACAAAACTTTTTATTTCTGTTAAAAATAAGTAATGAAACCTTAGAGTCTCTCCACGATAAATACCCTAACAGTTGATCAATTGTTTCGTGAAGTGCCTTTGGCCCCTTCCAAAATTTGCACTCACCAATGAAGACATTTTTTCCTTCTACTCTTATTAAAATATCAGTTTTTCCTTCAAAATTGAATGTTTCACCAGTGGCCATGCCTTCATAAAGGCCATTCAATTGGACTAAAAAATGGGTACGCAGATCTTCTTCACCCATACCGGAAAAAGCATGTGGACTTCGTTCCATTACAATAACCATATTTTGTAATGTCTCGATTATTTGTTCATATACCTTGTCATCTAATGCCGGTTCGGGCTGAAAAGGTTCTTTGGGGGCCTTAGGTTTTGGAATATGTATTTTCTTTCTTTTAATCGGAGCACTAAAACTTTGAGAGGTACCCTTTCTTTGGCGAATTGGAATACCAAGGGATTCTACAAGGCCCTTATCTTTTAGTAGCTTTTCTTTTCTGAGTTCTAATAAGTGCAATATGCTATTTCTAAGATTCGAGTGAAATACAGCAACATCCCTTTCTATCCAAGATAAATGCTTTGAAATTTCTTGAATCTCTCGATCGAGATCTCGCTTTATAGCCTCACCATTATGATCCGTTCGGACAAATTTTAAATTCAGTTCGGAACCATTTACAATACCTAAAGGGGCAGAAGAAGAATATGTAGATGCTCGAAAATGGAAAAGATTGCCATCTCCGGTAAATGGGATTGCAAATACGTAATAATTTGCATTCAAGTTTACACGACGTCCGAATTGCTCAGAGGGAATATGCGTTTCTCCTTGATCAACCATTTCAACTTGATCAGGGAAAATTTTAGGAATTTCAAATGTATGCTTATTCACTAAGTGATCGCATATTTCATCTAATTTAACAGACAAAATATAATCACCGTCATAGCCATTAATCTCTCGAGATATTTCTGAATTTATACTATCGATTGTTCCCCGAAGATCATACTTTACAAATAAAAAATTTCGTTCATTCATATTTTTTCCATTGCTAACATTTTCAAATAAGAGGTTTAATCCGCTTCATTTGTATTGGGATTATATATAGTGTCTTTTGGACCTTATTTTATTATCCCCGTACAATCCTCCTGCTTCCCGAACTGGATTCTACCTTTTTGAGTGTTATTGAGGGAAACGCTGCTCTTTGCAGCTGATTTTCCACAAACCACACACAACTTACTTCGCCATCTTCAATCTCCTCAACAGTCATTTTTTCACTACCTGACTTAAGCTGCACCACATCTCCGACTTCAAATTGTTCACTCATTGCAATCTCCTTACGTAAATTGTTTTTGTGCGAAACAGTAACTCATGGGTTTCGATAGCTAAGGAATGAAAACAAAATAAACTGACCATAATTATGTTTTCCCCGGTATCGCTCTATAATTCCACTGCCCCAGATAATCATCAAAAACTATTCTCATGGTCTCTTTAAAATTATCAG
>PIVS01000796.1 GCA_003353855.1 Desulfobacteraceae bacterium | reverse complement strand
GTTTCTGCTCCCAATATATCAAACCCCTTGTTTAAAGCAGTCATGGCCAGAACCTTGGTCATAAATAAAATCCCCTGACCCCCCAGACCGCTCAATACATAATTACTAGTTTTCATATGTGTATTCCCCATTATAATATTGAGCCCAACGCCGTAATCGGGAAAATTGGCGGTTTCCCATCGGACATGATTAGGCTTTTTTTAGCGCATCCTTGGGACAGATCGTCAGACAAACACCGCACTGGGCGCAGAGGACCGGATTCACTTCGGTCTTTTTATTCCCCCCCCTGACCCTGGCCGGACATTCAAATCTCTGGTGGCAGAATCCGCAGTCATCACATTCATCGGAAACACACACCTGGATCTTTTCAGGGATGGCATTCTTGAACCCGATGACACAGGGGTGCCGGGAGATGATCACAGCAATGCCGCCGTCTGGATCATTCACATGGGCATAGGCATCCTTGACCACCTGGATCATATTTTTGGTGTCATAGGGGTCCACCACCTTTAAATAGTCCACCCCGCAGCCCAGCACGGTGGTTTCAAGGGAGATAGCATTCCCCTTCCTTCCGTCCACCCTGTCTCCCTGGGTGATGGAGGGCTGCATCCCGGTCATGGCCGTGATATGGTTGTCCAGGATGACCAGGACAAACCGGGAATCATTGTAAACCGCATTGATAAGCGCCGTGGTGCCGGAATGAAAAAAGGTGGAATCCCCAATGGTGGCCACGATGGGCTTTTTCACCTCATCCTGGATATGGGCGTTCCAGAACCCCGACGCCATGGTAATACCGGCCCCCATGTTAAGGACCGTGTCCACCACTCCGAGATTGCTGCCCAAAGTGTAGCACCCGATATCGGAGGGGAAAATGGCCTTGGGTATGGCCTTTCTAATGGAATAAAAAGAGGCCCTGTGGGGGCAGCCCGGACAAAGTGTGGGTTTTCGAATGGGAAGCTCAAGGGTTCCCACCAATTCAAAGGCCTCCTTGCCGCAGTCCCCGTCGGACAGGGGGGCCTGGCCGCAGTCAGCCAACCCACGGTTCAGCATGACTTCAATCTTTTCAGGCACCAGTTCCCCTTCCATGGGCACATGGCCGGAAAGTCGTCCCAGGGTTTTGCGTTTGTTCCGGAGCATATACTCAATCACCGTGTCTGTCTCTTCAATGACCAGCACTTTGTCACAGGCATCCATGAATTCATCGGCCAGTTTTTCCGGGAAAGGGTAGGGGGCCCCCAGCTTTAACACCGGGATATCCTGTCTTCCATACTCTTCAAACAGATCCCTCACCACATAGGCGGGAATTCCCCCGGCCACCACCCCGAACGGGTACACACCATTTTCAATCTTTAAATTATGCATATTAAAGGGTGCCAGGGTGTCAAATTTTTCCGCTATTTTTACATGTTTTTCATTCAAGGCCTTGTGCTGGAGAAATCGGAATTTCGGGGTGGAGGCCCACCTTGTAGGTTCCCGCTTGAAATCAGCACGGGTCAGATTGCTCTCAAGCCTGCCATATTTAATATTCTGCCGGGCATGGCAAATCCTTATGGCAGGCCTTACCAGTACGGGTACCTGGAATTCTTCGGACAGGTCAAAAGCAAGTTTGATCATCTCCCTTGCCTCTTCCGGGCTGGAGGGATCCAGCACCGGCACCTTGCCAAGGCGTGCCATCAATCGTGAGTCCTGTTCAGTCTGGGAGGAGTGGGGCCCGGGGTCATCGCAGGAGATAACAACCAGCCCGCCAAT
>PIVS01000246.1 GCA_003353855.1 Desulfobacteraceae bacterium | reverse complement strand
CCGTTAAATGAAATATATCCGGCAGCCCCTCCATACACCCCCCTGGGACGATTTTCAAGTTCTGAAATGATTTCCATGGCCCTTATCTTCGGGGCACCTGACAGGGTGCCTGCGGGAAAGGTGGCTTTGAACAGATCAAAGGCATCACAATCGTGCTTGAGATCGCAGGTGATATTGGAGACCAGGTGCATGACATGGGAGTACCGTTCAATGACCATGGTATCGGTGACCTGGACTGTTCCGGCTTCAGCAACCCGGCCCAGGTCATTTCGGCCAAGATCTATGAGCATGATATGTTCTGCCCTTTCCTTTTCATCATTCAAAAGTTCATCGGCAAGAGCCCGGTCCTGCTGTTCCGTAGTCCCCCGGGGCCGGGTACCGGCGATGGGCCGAAGAGTTGCAATTTTATTTTCCAGCCGAACCATGGTTTCAGGGGAAGATCCAACGATCACCCTGTCGGAAAAATTCATGAAGAACATATAGGGGGAGGGGTTGATATACCGCTGGGCCCTGTATATGAGGATGGGATCAATCTGGGCTTTGCACGAAAAGGACTGGGAATAGACCGCCTGGAAAATATTACCCTCCACAATATGCTCTTTTATGGTTTCAACCCCCTGGATGTATTCGGCTTCCGAAGTTTGGGGGGTAAAGCTGGCCTCTGACATTGGTTCATAAACCGGTTTTTCAAAGGGCTTATTAATGATATCCACAAGGGCGGTAAGGTCTTCTTGTGCGGAATCATAGATTTTTCCCGGATCTGATTCACCCGATTCTCCTGGTCCCGTGGGCAGATAGCAGATTTTTACACAGGTTAAGGTTTGTTTCATATTATCAAAGATAATCATGAGATCAGGAAGGATAAAATGTCCATAGGGTGTATCTTCGGGCAGGGATACCGGAATATCTTCGAAAAAGGAGACCATTTCATAGGTGAAATATCCGGTGAGCCCGCTCCAGAACCTGGGCAGCTCCGGGATATCGGCGGGGGTATATCCATTGATAAGTGTCCGCATTACCCCTATCGGGTCATTTTTATGGGGGATTTTTTCCTGATTATTCTGGGTTTTGATCTCCACATAATCTTTGAAAATTTTAACAGTACCAAAGGCAGATACGCCTAAAAATGAGTACCTGGCCCATCTTTCACCGCCTTCAACACTTTCCAGCAAAAAACTTTCCTTGTTTTTGTCATAACATTTTGCCAAAATTGAGACCGGGGTGTCTGTATCAGCAAGCACCCGGGTGCAAACGGGTATCACATTGACGGTTTCTGCCAGTTCAACAAATTTTTTTTTATTGGGAAATCGCTCTAAAATCATGGTCTGTTCCTATTGGTCTGTTCCTAGGTGGTCAAAAAATAAAAAAAGGCTTGCATCTCATATGTATGCAGCCTTTTACACGTGACTGCAGCAGTGTTTTGGATCGGCTGCTGCAATGACGGGGTCTTTGAGGGATCAAACTCAGATGATCAAACAATTGTCCAAAGCAGCAGCGAGAGCCATATAGGCCAGGGCCACCGTTGGAAAGATTCTCTACTCTTTGACTGAAATTGTTTCATCATTTTAACCCGTGTTAATAATTTTTGAACTAATCGTGTATATATCTAAAGGATTTGGGAGAACTTGTCAATACAAATGTTTCTATCGGTAGAAACAAGAATATTTAAAATAATATTGTACCATTGTGAAATTTGTGAATTCCTAAAAATTCCAAGTGTGGATTTAAATCAAATATGATAAGTATGGGCCATCGTTTTTAATATTTTATTTAAGGATAAATCTCATATGCTGCTCATTTTTCCCCCGGTTGCAAAACCTTGTGAACCACCGGCCGGGGTGGCTTTGTTGTCTTCTGCCTTAAAAACTCACGGGTTGCCCTGTATTGTCTATGATGCCAGTGTTGAAGGATTGACCTTTTTAATTCAATCGAATCTTGAGGCCCGGGACTCATGGTCTTTACGGGCATTGAAAAATCGGGATACCATTTTATCCGATCTGAAAACGCCTGGATTGTATACCAATGTGGACCGGTATCACCAGCGGGTTTATGACCTGAACAAACTGTTGTCCATATCCGTGGATCAAACCCGGTTTAAGATCAGCCTGAGCGATTATTGCGATAACCAGCTTTCCTCGGTGGACAGTCATGATCTCCTAAAAAGTGCTGCGAACCATGGGGAAAATCCCTTTTATCCTTTTTTTGAGGAAAAGATCCGGCCCCAAATTTTGGCATCGAATTCTGAATATGTGGGGATTTCCCTTTGCTATTTGAATCAGGCCCTTGTCAGTTTTGCCCTGGCCGGCTGGATAAAAAATAATTTTAAGGAAAAAAAACTGGTCATGGGCGGAGGGCTGATAAGTTCCTGGATGAGCCGTCCTGGGTTTGGTGATCAAATGAATAATCCTTTTTCCGATTTGATTGATGTAATGATCAAGGGGGAGGGCGAACAGCCCCTGCTGAGCCTTCTCGGGGTTCCCGACACCAGCCAAAAACACTATGTTCCTGACTATGGCTTTGCAAAAAAACATTCATATCTGGCGCCGGGGACTATTCTACCCTTTAGGGCGTCCATTGGCTGTTATTGGAGCAAATGTCGTTTTTGTCCTGAAAAAGCGGAAACCCGTCCCTATTCCACCCAGCGGGCTGCCAAGGTTCTGGAAGATTTAAAAAGGATGAACCAGCAATATTCTCCCGATTATGTTCATTTTATTGATAATGCCGTTACCCCTGCATTTTTAAGGGCATTGTCCACAACAAAGTTGGGTTTTAAGTGGTACGGGTTTGTGCGGTTTGAAAAGGAATTTCTAAGCCTTGATTTCTGCCATGCTTTAAAAACAAGTGGATGTGAAATGCTCAAGCTGGGTCTTGAATCCGGGGACCAGAAGGTTCTTGACAGGATGGACAAGGGGACTGATCTTGGCATGGCCGCAAAGACCCTCAAAAATCTTAAGAAAGCCGGAATCCTGACCTATGTTTATCTTTTGTTCGGCACCAGCTTTGAAGATGAAGCAGCCGCCCGGAAAACCCTTGAATATACCAAGGAGCACAAGGGCTATATCGATTATTTGAATCTGGCCGTATTTAATTTGCCAAAATTCAGTGAAGATGCCGATGAGTTGGATACCAGTGAATTTTACCATGGAGACCTTTCTTTGTACCTGAATTTTGTACATCCAGCCGGCTGGGAGCGGCGAAAAGTGAAAAATTTTTTAGACAAGGAATTTAAAAAACAGCTGGCCATTGGATCGGAATTCAGGAAAAACCCTGCCTTTTTTTCATCCAACCATGCCATGCTGTTCAATGGTTTGGAGGATAAAAAATGATTGCAGAAATTCTGTCCACCGGAGATGAAGTTCTTCTGGGCGATATTATCGATACAAACAGTGGTTTCTTATGTGAAAAGCTCAAGGAACTGGGGATACAAGTCCGGCAAATTACGGCTGTGGGAGATGAGGTGGAAGGGATAAGCCATACCCTCAGGCAAATTGCCAAAAGAGCTGATATTTGTCTTGTCACAGGCGGCCTGGGCCCTACCCGGGATGATCTGACAGCCCTTGCCTGTGCAAAGACCGCAGGAGAAGAGGTGGTAATGAGTCCCAGGGCCTTGGAAACCATGACCTCATATTTTCAAAAAAGAGGGTTTGAAATAACCCGGGATAACAAAAAACAGGCCATGCTGCCGGCATCGGCCGGGGTCCTGGTCAATCAGAAAGGTACAGCCCCGGGCTTTTTCATCTCCCTGGATAAATGTGATTTTTATTTTATGCCCGGGGTGCCCTCTGAAATGAAGTTCATGTTTGAAGATGAGGTAAAACCAAGGCTTCTGGACTCCTGTGGCCCTGGCCGGGAAATTTTCATTGAGCGGCTCACTGTTTTTGGGCTGCATGAATCCCGGGCAGGGGCTCTTCTGAAAGGTTTTGAAAATAAATTTCCAGGAATGAAACTGGGATTTCGGGCAAAATTTCCCTTTATTGAAGTCAAAATTGTTTGTCCCATGGAGGGCGATGCCGGGGACTCCCTTGAGACCATTAGAAATCAGATGGCAGCCAGGGAGTGGGCTGTTTCACGACTTGAAAACAAGGTGATCTCCTCCAGCGGCCAAAGCCTTGAACAGGAGGTGGGAAACCTTTTAAGAGAAAAAAAATTCACCCTGGCCATTGCTGAGTCCTGCACCGGCGGCTTGATTGCAAGCCTTGTAACAGATGTGCCAGGCAGTTCAGACTATTTTTTGTTTTCCGGGGTTACCTATTCCAATGAAGCGAAAATAAATATTTTAAAGGTTGCACAAAAAACCCTTGAGGCCCATGGTGCTGTCCATGAACAGACCGCCCTTGAAATGGCTGTGGGAGTAAAAAAAGCAGCCAATGCGGATTGGGGGATTTCCACCACCGGTATTGCAGGGCCTTCCGGGGGCACCAAAGACAAACCCGTGGGAACTGTCTGCATAGGTATTGCCGGCCCCGGCCGTGAAACAGCAAAGCAATATACTTTTAACTTTGGAAACCGGGCAAGTAACAAAAAAATGTTTGCCGCCACTGCCCTGGAGGTGCTGAGGCGAGAGCTGATTTGTCATTAAACCATCTTTAAGTGGGAGTGTCCTATATGCGTGTTCTGCAGGTTTTATCAATTCAGGTTCTGCTGATTCTGGCACTGGTTGTTTTCAATGGCGGCCCAGGATTAAGCTCAAAGGCCTGGGCCTTTGAGCAGGGCCCGGCCCGGGTGGTTATTTCAAAAATCGTCCTTGAAACAATTGCCCAGAACCAATCTTTTATCGGCACCCTCTATTTTGAACGGATCAGCCATGTTTCTTCGGAGGTTTCAGGGCTGGTGAAAAAAATCAATTTCAGAGCCGGAGATCGGGTAAGAAATGGAACCCCCTTGGTGCATCTGGACACCGAGATTCTTGACAAAGAAATAAGTTTTAACAAAAATCAGATTGAACTGGCCATGCTTAATTTAAACCATACACAGGTAAACTTTAAACGAATGGCAGCCCTGCGCAAAAAGAATTCAGTAAGTGAAAAAGATTATGATGATGCCTACTTTGTTCATCAAGAGGCTCTTTTGAGAAAAAATGCTGCCCGGACCACCCTTGAAAAATTGCTGATCCAGAAAAGAAAAAGTGTGATAAAGGCACCCTTTGACGGTATTATTCTTGAAAAAAATGTGGATTCAGGAGACTGGGTTAACCAGGGTAAGCAGTTGTTCGACATTGGGTCTGTCAATGATCTGTTTATAAAAGTTGCAATGGCGGAAACCTTGCTTAAGTTTGTTTCAATAGGTGGAAGCGTGCCGGTCATTATCAATGCCTATGATAAAGAAATGATGGGGACCATTGATAATTTGTCCCCCAATGCAGATGTGAAAACAAAAAACGTATTTTTGAAAATACGGATTCCCATGTTAACCAAGGTGGCCCAGAACATGTCAGCCACGGTATTTATTGCCATGGGCCCTGTGCAAGAACTGTTTATGATCCCAAGGGATGCATTGATCCGGTTCCAGGGGAATGATTTTGTCTATACCATAAAAGAAAAAAAGGCGGTGAGGCTTCCGGTTCATATCGTAGCATATCAGGGGAATCGAATTGGTGCGGATAATGCTCATTTTACAGAGGGTATGTCAATCGTAGTCGATGGAAACGAACGTCTGCGCCCGGGACAGTCTGTTGTCATTGTGAGCGAATTATCGGGTGAACAAGAGGGTGAACAAGTGGAAAAAAATTAAATGGATATTATTCGTTTTTTTATTAATAAACCGGTAACCGTGGCAGTGGGCGTCATCCTGACAGTGATGTTCGGTTTTATCGGGTTTCAAAAACTGCCGGTCCAGCTGACCCCGGATGTGGAAACTCCCTTGATTACCGTGAACACTGCCTGGTATGGGGCTACCCCCTATGAGATTGAAAAAGAGATCATTGAAAGCCAGGAAAAAGTTCTAAAGGGACTCCAGGGGCTCACCAAGATGGAGAGTTCCAGCTATAACGGATTTGGGACCATTACCCTCTCCTTTAAAATCGGAATCAATCTTGATGACGCCTTGCTCAGGGTATCCAACAAGATGTCCGAGGTGGGCAATTATCCTGAAAATGTAGACAAACCCGTCATAGAGTCTTCCGGGGCCAACAGCTCACCTGTCATTTGGATGGTCTTAAAGACTGCAAAGGACAACCAGGGACATATCAATCAATTTAAGACTTTTTTTGAGGATAATATCCGCCAGCATTTGGAGCGAATTAATGGAGTCGGGTCACTTCTGGTCTTTGGTGGGACAGATACCACCCTGGATGTGATCATTGATGCCGAAAAAATGGCCAGGTATGATGTGACAATCAATCAGGTCATAACCGCTGTCCGAAATGCAAATCAGAATATTTCCGCGGGTATTCTGGGTATGGGCAAAAAAAATTATCGCATTCGAACCATCAGCCAGTTTCAAACCTCTGAGGATGCTCTGGATGTGGTTATTTTTGACGACGGAATCAAGCGGGTCTATCTCCGGGATCTGGCCCAGGTTAAAAAAGGATATAAAAAAGAAAGCGATTCAGTTCTTCACACAGGCATTCAGGTCATCGTGGTAGGCGTCAGAAAGGAAAAAGGCGCCAATGTTTTAAATATGACAGATGCAGTGGAAGAAGCGGTCCACAATCTGAATAAAACCGTTCTTGCCGAAAATAAGCTTACCCTGGAAATAGTTTATGATCAGCGCCCCTATATTAACACAGCCACCCAATTGGTGAAGCGCAATATTTTCATCGGCAGTCTGCTGGCCATCTCTGTGCTGCTGATGTTTTTAAGGAGCGTGAGGGCAACGGTCATCACCAGCATTGCCATCCCCATTTCAGCCATTGGCTGCTTTGTTTTTCTATGGTTGCTGGGAAGAAACCTGAATATTGTGAGCATGGCCGGTATTTCATTTGCCGTTGGCATGCTGGTGGATAACTCCATTGTTGTCCTTGAAAATATTGACCGCCACCGAAAAAGTGGTAAAACTGCTTTTGATGCGGCCTATGAAGGCACCAAAGAGGTGTGGGGGGCAGTCCTTGCCTCCACAGCCACCACCATGGCTGTTTTTATACCGGTTATCTTTATCCAGGA
>PIVS01000245.1 GCA_003353855.1 Desulfobacteraceae bacterium | reverse complement strand
CTTTTCTTTTTTTCAAGCCAGTCATGGTAAAGGATTTCAAATTCAAGCATCTGCTGAAACCCAAGCCAATAAAAATTGATGGTGATATGGGCAGGGGCATTGAGGCGGACGGTCTCCTCTGCCAGATGTCTGAACCCGGAATTGGCGCACCGGGCTGACCAGGAAGGAAACACCACACTGGCCCTGAAAAAGAAAAAATCTTCCGGTGTTTCAGTCAGCCCCCGGGAAGGATCCCCTGGCCTGAGCAGAAGATGTTCAACCAGGTGCATGCCCTCACTCATGATATTCAGGGTTTTGATAAAATAGCGCAAATGGTTGGCGGACACGATGGCCGACTCTCTTCGCCTGTAAGTTGCCAAATAACACCACCTTGACCCGGCATGGGGTTTAAAAATAATCTGCCATGTGTTATCTGAAAACCGACCAATCCTGTAATTGTCAAAATCAAGCCCGGCTACCAGGAAAGAATCATTTAAAAAATTATTTTTCAAAAAAAATATTTTTCTGAAAAGCCTCTGTATATCGACATCTTTCATTTTTTCCTTCTGCAGCTTAGGTTCTATTCTTTGAAAGGGTGTTTTTATTCTTTCCCCAATGTCGCTGGGGTCGACATACTGGATTTCAACTCTTCCCTGGTTCAGATCGGCAAGGGTTTCATCTGGAATCAGTTCCAGGCCGTGTTTGGTAAATGCAATGGTCAGGGATCTTGAATGGTGAAATCGGAAGCCCAGCAGGATACTTACCTTCAATTTTAAGCCGGCAATATTCTCTGTATTCCAAGAGGTTTCCCTGTAATTGTAACCCGAGGCTCTCTGGCTGCTGATTTTGGGAAGATATTTCAAATATTTAATTTTATTTCGGATAAACCAGCGAAGAAGGCCGTTTTCTGAATAATAGTAGTTAAATCTTCCCAAAGAATTCTGGGTGAATTTTTCTCCGTACAGGGCAAGCAGATAATCCAGCAGACGGTTTCTCCGGTCATAAAAATCATCGTATTGCCCAATGATCCTGTTTAGTTTTTTTCTACATGCTTCGGGGCCTTCAACATAAAGGGGTTCAATTTCAGGGGCATGGGTATTGTCCAGTAACCGGGGAAAAGAGGTCCTGTCAAGGCCAGGGTCCAGGGAAAAAAGGTCAGGTATCTTCCCAAGGGTTTCAAGAAAATTGACCATGGGCTGTTCAAAAAAAAGCAAATAGGCTTTTAACTGCTTTGCCTTTGCTTTTTTATCCTCGGGATAGGAAGGGGGGACCCCGAACTGGTTGATGCCGTAACAATTAGGGAACTGGTCCATAATGGAATTGTATTGCCCAAGATCCCTGAATCTGCCCGAAGGCAGTCGCCGTCTTTTGGCTATTTCCCCCTTTGAAATCCCCAGTTTCCCATGGGTGGATTTCAACCGTCCATGCTGCTGACTCAATTCGTCCAGGGAAATATGATATTGGCGAAGAGATTTGGACAGGGTTACAAAAATCTGGTTCGCTTCTTCAGGGATGGCAAGACATAGGACTGAACCGGATTCATCCTGTTTGACAATATCCCAATATTTTTTACGGGTCTGGCTGTCTTCAAGGGAAAGCGACTTCACACTGACCACCCCTTCAATGGACCGGATCAGGGTCAGCAAGTCCGCGATATTGATAAACGCCTGTTTCCGGTCACCAGGGGCACCTGCCAGAAACCCGTGCTCTAAAAGAGGACCTGTAAAAATTTCATCCTGGGATTTGCCTTGCCGGGCAAGGTCATCATAGGACTCATAGGTGATACCCGGCGAAATATGTGATGCGCATTGATAATATATTTGTGCCAGCATCTGGGCAGGATTCTGATACCCACTCACCTCAATATCGGCATGGAGTCTGCAATACCTGTTTTTAACCATATGAATATCGTTGATGTCTTCACAAAGGTTCCTGGCCTTGCAGTATACCTGCTTAACCGATTCAATGATCTCTTGGGTCCGGGCTTTTGATCGGGATATTTTTTCTTTTGCTCTTATTTTTATTCGATAGCACCCGGGCACTTTAAAGGATTTTTCCACCCATATATTTTCAATTTCAGGCACTGCATCAAAAATTAATTTTTCATAATCCAAAGTGGTCAGGGCCTGGTTAGGAAAAATCTGGTGGGGAGGAAAAAGGGCCTGGCGCGCAAAATCAATTTTTCCGTCTTTACCGGTCAGAATATCGGCCACATCAAAATCGGTTCGATAAGCCAGTTCGGTCATGGCATAGCAAACCTGTTCTAAAATAGTAATACCGGGATCATGGACATTATAATCTGTCCAGACAGTTCCGCAAAGATCCTGGATAAATTTTAGCCCTTCTTTTCGGAGGCTTTCAAACAGAACCTCTCCGGGCCTCTTTTTTTCAATAAATTCCTGGTTACCCATTGAGGACCTGCCTGTTCTGCCTATTTTCAAGGCTGGCAATGATCCCATGGACACCTTGATAGGGCATTTGTCCAAGGGCCTGGATCATCAAATTGATTTCTTCCTCTGATAAGGCATATTCACAAACTATCTGCCCCCCGTTGACCTGGGCTGTCTCATTGGCTTTCTGGTTCAGCTTGCCAATAAGACCATACACGTATTTAAAAGGCAGCTCGGCCAATGCCTGGAAAACCTTTTGTCCATCCTCCACAGACAAGGTTATGGGTATGAGGTTATTTTCCATCGGTTGGGGTTTCCCCTTCCATTAGACAGTCCTTCATAAAATGGTCAAACCAGAGTTCGGTGATCTGAAATTTGATGGCAGCCCCATCCCCGTAACAGCATCTTGTTTTTATCTTCAGGGAGTAATTATGCTGGTCCCCTTCCCACCATAGCTTTATCCCATTACACCGGGAACCGTAATGGGCATGATGGGGGATGACACAGCCCTTTGACTGAAAGGTGTTCAATGCAAAGGCATGGAGCAATGCATATTGACCTGATTTTTCTTTTCCCCCTGCTCCGGCCATGATCTCAAATGCCCGGCAACCATCAAGCCCTTCTATGATGGTGTGGGGCTTACCATTGGCAGGCACCTTCCCGTCTCTGTATTTTCCTTTATATTTACCGATTCTTCCCTGGGATGCAATAGTCCCTTCCACATCCAAATGGGTTTCCGGCTGACCGGTATTGATACCCACCTTTCCTGTGGGGTCCAGGGAGAGAACGGTCCCTTCTTTTCCCTTGAACAGCAATCGGTTGCCAGGATCACCAAATTCAATGGACCAGATGGGGCTTTTCTTCTCAATATCCCTGTAAAATCCGGCCAGGTTGTCGGAACCGCCCAAGGAGGAGATCTTGAGTCCCTCTTCCTTTGTTTTTTCAAACCCGTCATCAATGGTGTTCAGCATTGAATCGATTAAATATGCAAACTCCTGCTCAGAAGGAAGGCTTCCTTTTTTAAAATATTTTTTTAAGGTTTCTCTGTTTTTTTTATCCATGGCCTGTTACCCGGTAATGATAAAGGTGTTCCCCACTTCCAACTCTTCAATTCCTGTTTTTTGAGGGATGATCGGCCTGACCGCACTGGTTGTTTCTATAAAGTGATGAGCTGCATTAACAGCAATGCTCCAGGGATATTTGGGGCGGATCTGTTTTTCCTCTTCACCAGGGCCAGCAGCCCCGGCAACCGTATCGAAAAGTTCAAACCGCTCCTGATTATTCCCTGCAATCCTGAGCATTGAAAAATTGGTGGCAAAATCTACATAATCCAGTTCCTGGATATAAGATAGCACCTCTGAATGTCGAATACGCCAGCCAAAACGAGACCTGTATCCGACATTTGTCCAGGGGGAAATAAAACCTGAAATAGCCTTGTCCAGCTTACTCTTATGCCCCCAAATGTTTTCCTGACTTTTAAACCGAACAGTGCACCGGATCTGGATTTTTTCATAGACCGGATTCCGGACTTCAAGGGAGACAAAAGCCGATGCAAGCCGTTCCACATAGGATTTTATCCGGTTCAACAATATAGCGTTTGCCATGGGTTCAGGATCTTTGGAAAAAGAGCGGCCCTTCTTCTTAAACCAGGGAATGATTGTGATGAGAATATGCCCCGGCTGATTCGGGGTATTGAATGTGTTGCAGTTCCTACAGTCCCAATGTTTCATGTTGAGGCACATCTGCCGTTGCTCCCAGCATCGCCAGGAAAGGGAATTGATACCGGAAAAACACTTTGCTTTAAACACTTCAGGGAATTTTTCAAGTATCAGTCGTTCATAATCCCAGGGGGTGACTGCGCGGTTCTTATGTTTGAGCCTCTCGCTTACCCTGGTTTTACGGGCTTTTTCCTTTTCCCTTACCCTTCCGTTTATGGAGATTAACGGCTGGGTGATCATGCTGATTCCGGGCAGGCTGGACAGGGCTTGGCTTATGCTCCCAGAGTCCAAGGGACCTGTCAGGGCTGCCGGATCCTCAAGGGTGGCAGCCACGGCATGGGCCTGTACGGAAAAAAGGGAACAGGCACCTGTCAGGTTCTTGTCGGCGCAGACCCTGATCCAGTATAATTTTTCATCAAACAATGTATTACCACAATTCATATCCTCCGGTATATCAAGGGTAACAATGCCCGGGGAAAGAAATCCGCTGGTGGTATCCGAGGCAATTTGTTTTTTGGTAAAGCCCTTCCACTGATTATCACTTAGATAAAACCAACGGACAAAGGGCATGGCTTTTGTAGAAGCTGCCCTGGAATCCTCCAGCAGGGAAAAAAACAGGGTCAGCCGAAAACCGGGTTCCAGGGAAGAGAGCCCGATAAATAGATTCCCATGCCCCTGTTTGTGATAATCCGGAACGACAAAACATTTTTTTTGTTTTGCCAAAGGATAGATCGGTCTTAGGCCAAAGGGATGGAGACTGAACAAAGCCCCGCCCTGCCCACCTGTGGATGAGGCGGCATGAAGCGGACAAATCAAGGAAGTTGCTTCATAATTGGCCATGATCCTGTTAACCAAGGGGGTATAGGCCGGGTTTGGCTGGGCTTTGGGTTTGGTATACCTTGTGACCTTTGCATTATGGATCAAACTATTTGACAGCAAAAAGGGGTATTCCCTGTGGCCAAAGGCCTGTTCAGGATTGGTGAGGGTGAACTTAAAAAAACCGGATCGTGTTTTAATGTCAAACCCATAGCTCCCTTCAGGGACGATGCCCTGTTCAACCCGGGAAAAATCAATCCCCTTTGTTGTCAATTTTGTTCCAGGGGCAATTTTGCCATCCCCCTTTGCTGAATTTTTAAACAACCTGATCCTGGGCTGGAGATCCAGGGTGTTGGGTTGCCACTGACCATTCTGGAGGACGGAGACACCTGCCTTAAAAGACTTGTTTGCAATGCCCATGTCATAGGCATGGTAATGGGTTTTAAATCCCCCCTTTGCCAGGGGGAGCCCGCTCCATTCCACATCAAGGTTAAAATCATCTATTTTTTTGATGGATGTTTCATAACTTCCGGCAATAAAATAGGACCCAGCACCAGGCAGGGGACCAAAGGGCTGGAAGGGGGTATTGGGGTCCAGGCGTCCCAAATTGTTATACAACAACAAATTTTTCATCCCTTTGACACGGACATGGATCTCTATCTCTTTTATGAAATAATCTTCCAGGATCGAACAGGGGTATGCATAGGCTTCACGATTGACAGCAAACCGAATGACGGGAAATTTTGTATCGTAGCCCTTACCGTGGATCGCTTCCGACCAGGGCTCAATGGCCTGGGTATCGGAATCCAGTTCAAAACTGAGATTAAAATCATTAGGGCCGCAGCTTTCATCAACCCGGCTGATGGATGGTAAATAGTTGGGGATATCAAGCCAGCCGTCGGCAGTTGTCAGACTCACCTCAAAAATTTTTGGAAAAACCTTAAAAAAAATATCCTCCTGGGTTGTTTTGGCAAGGGATGCGACTTTTTTCAGAAACAATGCAAACAGTGCATCTTCCTTTAACGCCTCCTGGTGTCGACCCAGAACAAGATGGATGAATACCTTTCGCCTTCCTTCCCTGAGCAGCAGAACCGGTGAAGCAGCGGCAAAGCCAAGGGTAGCATCCTGCTGGGTTCCCAATATGGCCCTGTTTGCCGCAGCTCCGAATATGGGCCATCCTGTTTGTGTCCCTTTAAACGGCATGCTCTCCATCATTGGAATCGTGTTGATTTTAGTTGAAGTGATCATGTCCATGTCAGATTCCGGTGAAACAAGCCTGTCCCTTTCATAGAACAGGGTTTTCAGGGACTCAACCCGGGCATGGCTCACAACCAGATCATTATCCGAAAGATACACCCTGGGATGATTGTCCTTGCCCTTTAGGGCTGGAAAGCCGGTTCCCTTGGCCAGGAAAACATTCCCTGTCCGGGGGGCTTTTTTAAAACAGAGAAAAACCTTGTCGGAAACGGGCTCTTGAATCCGGCATTTGAGCACCTCATCGTAGTAAAAATCAAGGTGCCTCTGGGTAAATCTGTTCTGCTTTTCCTGAATTTTTTCAAACAGACTGAGAAAAGCCAGATATAACCCTGTGGAAGGAGAATGGGACTGGCTTTTCAGAGATTTACCCAGCAGGGTAGCGGCATGGTCCTTTAAAAGCAGAATGCCGGTGTGGAAGCTGTAAAAACAATTGGTTAGTAAACCAAACCCATCATTACCATTTTCCCCAAGGTCATGGCGGGGTTCATTTGTGTACCATATATTGTTTAGCCGCCTATAGCCTGTGTCTTTACTCCCTTTGCGTAAATGCCCATAAATTGCCCCAAGGATATTTAAATCAGGCTTCAGTTTTTTTTCAATCAAATGCCTAATCCTGCGGCAAAAATCCCTTGCCAGATTATTATTGATGATTAAAAGTGCCTCGTACCAATCATTAATTCTCCCGGCCAGATGATAGTTCTGCAGAACCAGGGTTCTGGCGACCCTGTGTTTCGATAGATGAGCAAACCGTGTCAACTCACGGTTTAAGTCAAAGCTGAGTATCATTGCAAAGATGATCGCTTCATCGGAGGAAAACAATGATTTCCAGTTCCCCTCTGCTTTGTTTTCAAGGGTATGGTAAGCTAGTCTGCTTGAGAAATCAGCGCCCATACCGGCAAGACTTTCCAAAGAGAATTCATCCACATTGAAATATCCTTTTTCCAATGCCCCTGGAAAA